>WJIV01000140.1 GCA_014730055.1 Candidatus Bathyarchaeota archaeon | reverse complement strand
GGTTGAATCTATCAATCTGTCTTCGAATGAATTCTGTAAAACCATCTGGGTTTAACCTTGTACTCTCTGGTTTTAAGTCAACGAGACCGAATTCCTCAAAATCTCGCCTGGGGAAATAGTTCCTACCTAACCATAGGTCCTCGTTAATATCACGTATGAAGTTAACGTACTGCATTGATCTTCCAAGATGACTTGCATATTGATAGGATTCTGATGGTAGATCAAGGATTTTCGCCATCATTAGCCCCACAACCTCGGCTGAACCATAAAGGTATTTCATCAAGCTTTCGATTGTCTCTTAGCTGCTGATGTAGAGGTCGGACTCCATGCTGTTTAGAAAGGCATCTATCCAGGAGGGATCAAAATCTCTCCTATCCCTCACATCTGAGAAGCCGTCGATTAAAATGTCCCCTGTTTTCTCACCTTCTAGGGATCTCTCATACAGTTTCCTGAACTCGTAGAATTCCTCTTTTTTCTGCGGAATGGTGTCAACGAAGTCGTCTGCAACCCTTACGAAGCTGTATAGTTTAAACACGTCCTCTTTTACCTTTGGGGGGAAGAAGAAGCTACTGTAATAGTATGTCTTACTGCCGTTCTTGAAGATGGTCTTGTAGATCGAGTTCAATTATTTTGATCTCCTGCTGTGTCTCTTTAGTATTATCTTTGTGAGGACTTGGCTGCTTATTAGGCACATGGGCATGCCTATGCCTGGGTGGGTGTAATGCCCTGTGTAATAAAGATTATCAAGTTTCTTGCTTTTGTGACTGGGTCTGAAGATGGCTGTTTGCATAAGACTGTGAGTCAACCCAAGAGCGGTTCCTTTATAGGCATTATAGTCTCTCTTGAAGTCATTTACAGCATAGATACGCTTCACCACCTCATGCCCTCTGATGGGCTCTCCGGCGAGTTCTTCGAGGTGTCCTACAAGCTTGTCATAGTATTTTTCCCTTTTCTCAGGTGTATCCTCGAGGTCAGGTGCGAGTGGAACAAGAATGAATATCGTCTCCCCGTTATCCGGTGCCGTTGTTGGGTCATATTTTGAAGTGATGTTAATATAGTAGCTTGGGGTCTCGGGCCATCTCGCCTTTTTAGGATCGAAGATGCTCTCAAAGCCCTTGTCCCAGTCCTCAGTCAGGAATAGGTTATGGTGCTCCATATTTGGCAGCTTTTTATCAATGCCGATGTATATAACGAGGGCACTGGGGGCTATTGTTTTTGATTCCCAATATTTCTCATCATATGTTCTGTATCTGGGTTCAAGTAGGTTCATCTCAGTATGTGGATAGTCCGCGTTTACGACAACTAGATCTGGCTCATAAGTGGCTGTAGCTGTCTCCACGTGAGTGATTCTGCTTCCAGATGCTCTGAGATTTGTTACCTCTTGGTCATATTTTATCTCTACATCATAATCATTACAGAGCTCAATAAGTGCGTTGACGACTCTGCTTATTCCTCCCTCGGCTGGATACCATACTCCAAGTTTGAGGTCAACATGGTTCATTATATAATAGAGGGCCGGGGTGTTGTGGGGGCTACCTCCAATGAAGCCTATGCTGTACTCGAGTATTTTCTTGGTCTCGGGCGATTTGAACCATTTGCTGACGTAACCGTCTATGTTACTGAATAAGGGAAGCTTGAAACCCTCTAGAGCGAGTTTCCCGCTGAATAAATCCCAAACACTGTCATACTCCCTGTAGAGCATCTCATCCATAGCTAGGCGATAATGATGCTCAGCCTGTTCTAAGTAACGCCTAAGTTTCTCCCCTCCCCCATCTTCAAACTCCTCAAAAAGATCGTAGTTTTCCTCGAGGTCTGCCGATACATCAACAATCCTATCACCGTCAAAGAATATACGATAACTAGGATCGATCCTTAAGAGCTCGTAATAATCTTCAGGGGTCTTATCAAATTCCTTGAAAAAATTTTCAAACACATCGGGCATCAAGTACCAGCTGGGCCCCATATCAAAGCTATAGCCCTTTTCTCTTAATACGCGGGCTCTCCCACCAGGTTGACTATTTTTCTCAAGAAGTGTAACCTGATATCCTTCTTTTGCTAATAATGCAGCTGCGGAGAGTCCCCCGAACCCCGCGCCTAATACTGTAACAAACATGTTCAAGTTTCCCAGATGGGGGTTAAAATACCTTTTTCAGAAAGTATAGTCATACTTCTTAAATATGAATCAGAAGAGGATAATTTTAGTTTCTTCACTGCTATTTTTTGTCTCAAGCTATTTTATGATTAGATTTCAGGATGTTAAAGTTTTTTCACAAATTAGTAGCTTATTCATCGTAATTTTTGCCCTTCCTTCCTACTATTCACTAATCAGGAGTATGGGAACATCAAAGGGTGCTCAAATACTTGTAATTTTGAGCATTTTACCCGTTATCGTAGAAGGCCTAGCTGTCAGGACCGGATTTCCTTATGGAGGGTTTGAGTACGGTGATCGTTTGGGCTGGCTGTTATTTGATCTTGTTCCCCCAACTATTTCATTTGCGTACTTGCCTATGTTATTAGGTAGCCTTAAATTTGCATCGAAGAGAAGCAAGGAGTTATTTACTTTTTGTTTTGTAGCATCAATATTCAATCTGATGGTTGATCTCGTTATTGATCCTGCTGCTGTTGACATTGGATTTTGGTTATATTCAAAACAAGGATTCTATTTTGGTGTGCCCTTAAGCAATTTCATTGGATGGCTAATTACTGGCTTTGTATATGCTTTAATATTTTATCAGATTGCTGGAAGAGACTCGCTTCCTCTTGCTGATGGTGTCTCAATTAGTCTAATTTGGATACTTTCCTTTTGGTCTGGTTACCTATTACAGGTTGACTTATTCATCCCCGGACTGCTTGGATTAGCAGTACTCTCCCTTCTCTTAATAGAACTTTAAATGGATACTCAATATTTGATTACAACTATTCAGGCTTATACTCAATTTCAACTCCCACTTCATTTCTTCTTAGGAATCCCGGTACGTAAGGTGGATTATATTGCATCAAAAAAGGATTACTCCTTCTCACAATATTTTTCCCCTGAAGCCATTTCAGCAATCTTTCAGTCTGATCTTTAACCTGATCTTTCCATGCTAGCCCCCCGAATCTTACAGTCGCAATATATCTCTCTGGAATCTCCCTAATTGATACCCTCTCATCGATTGGCTGTGGGACGTTATCCATGCTGTATTTTGAAGGCAATACGAAAGACATAGATTCTTTTTCATTAATAACTGGGCTAGTCATTGCTATCTTCTCAGAGGTAATCACAGGCGAGGTCATGTCGATCTCAGTATTTTTGGAATTTGCACCATTAATGTACTGGAAAAGGACTCTGAAAGGAGATCCTGAGATGTTCTCTACAGAAGCGACAATAATCTTATCATAGAGCCTTATCTCAAATTTTCCCTCATCTATTATTGTCTCGTAGCTCGCAGTCTCAACCAATACATTAACCTCAGAATTACCAAACAGATCAGACTTATCAATATATAACAAACTTTCCTTTCAATTCTCTTAGTATTTCACTGATTAAAAAGGAAAGTTATATTTAATCACAAATATATTTTTTTATCTTCATAAGAGTTGAGTTTGTTTAATTATTATTTAAATCGATGTATCCTATTGAGTAATTTGAATTTAGTTAAAATAGGCACAAGGACTCTTGCGATAACAAGCCTGTTCGCTGTAATAATATCTATTCAAAAATTGCGCTTCCACCAATATATGATAAGGTCATTTCTATAGTCAAATAATTGACCCTCCTCTCACTATCCTATTTAATTTTAGGGTTCATCGGACCTATTATGACTTGAATATTGTCCGGGTTAATTACATCAGTTTTCAGAAGTGGTTATGCCTTGATGACACTAATCTTCTCAGCATTGTTCGGGGTCTTTATTTCCATTACTTGTAGAATATTTGAAATCAGACAGTCGGTTAATTCTAGAAAGTTTGTCTTATCGTGTCCTATCCTCGATAATCGTTGGCATTACAAGTGCTTCAACTGCTATTTATCTGGAACTTTTTCCACCAAATATTACTCTGGTACTTATCATGCTATTACCTGGTATTATACAGGGTGCGATAGGTGGATGGTTGAGTCTAAGAATTTGGGAAAGTATACCGACGTGTTCAAAGATTTTAGTGAAGATTGACCTAATCGTGAAATAATGTGACCTGTACGGTTTCACCTTCTTTAATTATCGACTTTCCAATGGGAAGAATCATGAATCCATCTGCATGGGTCATACTTGTTATGTCCCCGCTTTGTTTATATACCCTGGAGGCCTTGCCTTCACGTACTCGAACAGTTATGAATTGCTCTCTATCGCTTTTCGATTCCATCCTATGCCCCATCGGGATTGTTATCACTCTGCGGTTAACTGCGGGTAATCCTGCTATTTTTCTTAAGGCTGGTGTCAGAAATACATAGCTGTTGTTCAGGCAGCTCGTAGGATAACCTGGCATACCAAAGATGGGCATGCCATTAACTTTTCCGAATAGAG
Organism: Candidatus Bathyarchaeota archaeon; assembly: GCA_014730055.1. The sequence continues at coordinate 342 of WJIV01000140.1, read as the reverse complement.
TTGGTTTACCTGGCTTTACCCTTACACCATGAAACACTATTTCTCCAATCTCTTGAATTACATCGGCGAAAAGGTCCTTACTACCTACACTGCTTCCGCCACTCAAAACTACCAGATCGAACTTTGAAGCGTCTAAAATTGAACATTTGATCGACTCATAATCGTCGGGGATCACACCTTTTCTGAGCGGAACCCCCCCATTCCTCTTTATAACAGAACTGAGGGTGAAGCTGTTAATGTCGTAAATCTGACCCGGACCAAGTTCTTGGTCCTGAGGAACTATTTCCGGTCCGGAACTGTAAACTCCGATCAGAGGTCTTTCATAGACTTTTACTTTATCGT
>WJIV01000139.1 GCA_014730055.1 Candidatus Bathyarchaeota archaeon | reverse complement strand
TTCAGCCTTATCTAAAAGATGACGTAAGACAGAGACATACTTTCCGAGAACCAGTTTCATAGATTTCTTGATTTGGAGCTGCTCGACATTATCAGTTAGGTCCCTACTGGTCATTCCCCGGTGGATATACTCAACCCAGCCCGCTGCGAGGTTGAAGGCCTCTATCTTTGCTTTTACATCATGCTTCGTTCTTAACTCGATTTCTTTAATGAGCTCAAGATCAATTTTCTCCTTCGCCTCCCGATACTTATCTATCACACCATGAGGGACATCCATGCCTAGGCGCTCCTGCGCCTCCAGGACGCTTAACCATAGATCCCTCTCAAGCTCTACCTTGCCTTCCTCGCTCCATATCCTGTTCATCTCCGGTGTCGCATAACGCTGACTTAGAATATTGGGGTTCAAGAGATCTCACCATATGTAAATCACATTATCTATATAATAAGCGTGAAATCTGGTTATGAAAGAAATTATTTATACACTTCAATCCCAGTGAGGCTGTATGGCACGAAGGGTTAGGCGAGGGATAAAGATCAAGAAAGTGGAGAAGCCTCCTTATACCTACGATCCTGAACAACTTGAAAGATATGACCAGATTAATCTAATTTTCAATAGAATAGGGATGGACCCCAACTTCATAGCCTACCAGCGGAGCGAGGAAAAAATCGGCCTCCAGAAAATCAAGGAATCTCAACCTGGTTACACGAGATTAGACTACGCCCTCGCTGAAGCTTCGTGGACAGTTCACGATGTGTGGACTGATGGATTTAACTGGGAACGTCTAGAGAGACCATATGGCCCAAGCTTAATGGGAACGGAATGGTATAGAGAAAAATACGAGATTGATGATCTTGGAAAAATTACCGAAAAGGTCAAAAAAGCAGCAAGATTCTTCGGGGCGAACCTTGTAGGTATCGCTGAAATCAATAAAAACTGGATTTATGCCAATCGACGAAGGGACCTCGAACCATTAAAACTACCAGAAGGTGTCAAATACGCGATAGTCATGGCTGTTGAGATGGACCCCCTAGCAATTGGTACCAGCCCAGAGGGACCTGCAGCTGCTGCCACCGGGTTAGGTTACAGCAAGATGGCCTTCACTGCCTCCTGTATTGCAGAGTTCATCAGAAACCTCGGATACACAGCAGTACCCGCAGGAAATGATACAGGTCTAAGTGTACCATTAGCTATTGACGCAGGGTTGGGACAGCTTGGTAGAAATGGCCTATTAATAACCCCCGAGTACGGCCCTAGGGTTCGGCTATTCAAGGTTTTCACAGATCTCCCTGTAACACCAGATAAACCAATAGATTTTGGGGTAACAGAGTTTTGCAAAGGTTGCAGGCTATGCGCGGAGGCCTGTGAGGTTGACGCAATAAGCATGGATCGTGAGCCGAGCTGGGAGCCCAAGTGTAAAAGCAACAACCCCGGTTCCTTGAAATGGTATGTGGATGCGGAGAAATGTTACGAGTACTGGTGCGATAACGGTACAGACTGCAGCACATGCATTAGCGTCTGCCCTTACAACAACGGACCTGATGAGGTAAAGAGCAAAGAATTTTGGAAAAGCTAACAATATTTCACGAAACCATTATTAGCCATTGATGATGAGAATTTTCGGTGAGCTGGTGGGCGGCTTCCGGGCCACTGGTCTGAGGAAACTCCATCCACCATGCAGTACTGCGGCAACGTGAGTTGCAGGGGGAGACCCTTGGCAATGGACAGAAACGACACCCCCTATGTGCAGCGATGATTCCCCGAATGGGGACGAGGACGCCATAGGACATGGATGAAACGGCTAACCCGCAGGGTGAAAGGGCAAATAAGCGTCTATATTCCTAACTGCAGGGAGACGCGGGTAGCCCGCTTAGCTGAATGCTGCTTAGAACAGAAGATGGGTTACGACCAGCACACCAATATCCAAACTTCTAATCTAGGAAAAATATAACAGGAAAAAACAACTTGTGTTCAGAGAAAATCATATTGAATGTGAAAACAGATACAGCTACAGTAGCAATATGAATAGGTTGAAAATACTCTATATTATATATTAAAGGGGTGTTTGATAGGATTCTGAGATATCGATTCCTCTTCTACCCATCTCCTCGAAGAATATATCAGATAATTCCTTATTGTAGCCGATCTTGGAAGGGTGAATGACACCTGGCATATCCATCTCGCCCTTAGCAATCATCTGTGCAACTATACTGCATGGGAATCCTGTTGTCCTAGCCATGGCTGTGATATCCTCCTCTGGGTCATAGAAATCCATGAACTCATAAGTGTAGGAGGCTGGAACCCCATCCTTCTGTCCACCGACAATCACCCTCTGGCATATCGCGTCACCCTCGCCTGGATTATACTGTAACCATTTCTCACCTAACGCATACCATACCTCGATGGGAATGACCTCAGTACCCTTAACCTCAAGGGGCTCTCTGTCAAGAATATGGAGTTCCTTGAGTGTATTCCATATATCACTGTGACCCGGCCAACGGATTGTCTGAGCGTAGGCGTCCTTAACTTCTTTTAACTCTAGGTGATCAATTACATCCTTGAGGCTACCATTTGTATAAGCCTCCAGCTCACCCAGGGGCTCCGGGAACATAATCTTCTCAGTGTCGCTGAGAATAGGTATCTCTACGATTTCCCCGTTCTTCAATACACGACAGGTTCCAAGGTTGCTGTTAACCGCATAAGGCCAGTACCAGCTAATCTTGTATCTCAGTGGATTACTGTAACCCTCTGTACCCTTCTGGGGGAATCCTCCACATCCAACATATAGGCTATCCACTCTATCCAGCTTACGAGCCGCTACCCCAAGAAGCACACGATCTGTACCAACATCCAATCCAATGTGAGGAACCACTGTTACACCTGCATCTGAGGCAGCTTCGTGCTGGGAGAAGATCGTACCAAAATCTGCTGCTACATCAGCCCAACCCACACCTGCCTCTATGGATGCTTCAATAGCTTGATCGCAGAAAGGACGGGGAAGCCCCCCGGCAACGACGTCAAATCTCTTAATCAGCTTTACTGTAGCGTTCTTATCCCTTACGTCGATCTTTTCCACGTTCTTGATCTTTTCATTATCGACTTTTTTAACAACTGACTCTGCTCCCTTAAGATCGGCATCAGCAGCGGTTATCTCATCAACCTCTTCTTGCTTTACGAGATCCTTTAGGATCCCATAACCCATTTTTCCGACACCTAAAACAAGAACCTTCATTCTATCTCACAAATAATGTTGAAGAAGAACATAGAAGTTTTTGGGTATAGATACTCACATTTTTTAACCATGAAGCCAGTCGGGATCAGAGTAAGAAGGATCAGGGTAATCATAGAATCCCTTACCTGTCTTCACTCCTAGTTCACCTTTATTGATCTTTTCTAAAAGTATCTTGGGTGGTAGATCCTTGGGATCCCCCGATTCATTATAGTAGACTAATTCGATATCACGTACCACATCCAATCCTACACGGTCCATCATACCAAAAGGCCCTGCGGTTGTACCATACAGACTCATCCAGGCTCTATCAACGTCCTCGTGACTGGCTATTTTATCATCTACTACCGTCAAGGTTTCCTTCTTAATCGCCCTCCATATTCTGTTAAAGATAAATCCTGTACTCTCCTTTTGCACCATCAAAGGAGTGACATTAATGCTACGGCTAAATTCCACCGCTTTTTTAACAACGCCGTCAGCGGTATGCTTTCCCTTCATTATCTCAACTATTCTGGTCCTCCAGGGATAGGAGTAAAAATGCATATTTAGGACGCGTTCAGGGTGATCCATTCCTTTTTCAATCTTTGATACTCTGATGGAGGAGCTGTTCGTCGCGATTATCGTCTCGGGAGAAAATATTGTCTCGAGCTCTTTGAAGACTGAACGCTTAACCTCCAGGTCCTCCACCACTGCCTCAATAACTATGTTCGCCTTTGCTGTTTCTTCCAAGTTGTCGGCAAAATATATTCTGTCCCTGATTCTTTGGCTGCTCTCCGTGGTTATATCATCTGCCTTAACCCACTCCTCGAGGTATTCGCCGATTTTTCCTTCAGAGATATCAAGGGCTTCCCTTGAGATATCATAGAGATGTACATCATAGCCGTTTCTTGCACAGGTTAATCCTATCTGTGTCCCAAGATAGCCCGCCCCTATTACACAGACCTTTTTGATATCACTCATATCTAATATTACGCAAGGAAGGTGATAATTTTTAGGGAAAATAGAAAATTTAGAAATTACTTGAAGGTGTTGGAAAATAGATTAATGAAATATTTGATTTATTTGTATTGTAGATCCAATCTTCTCTCTTTGGTGCTATAACCTTTAATTTCTGAGCCATCGCCTGTCTTCTGACCCATTTGCCTGGCTATCTCCGCATAGCTCGTGCTGAGACCATACTCGGGATTCATGCTGAACCTAGTAGGGGATGAACCTGTCCCGCCTTGATCTAACCCGTGAACCACTCTACCGATCTTATCCCTTGGGATCGAGAAGATCATTTCATAATCCTGAGTGCCAGCTCTACCACGGTCTCCCCTGCACGGTACAGAGGCCTGACACTCATTCTTCTGCATACTGGGAACAACCGCGTATACACAAGCACTGTGACCACCAAGAACCGTATGAATATCCCTTCCATCCTCATAAGCCAGACCAAGTAACAACCTCAATAACTGAGCGGAATCACAGTAGATTACAGCCACATCTGGCTCAAAACTCGTGGAAGAGAGTGGCGCAGAGACCACTCCTACATACTTACCGACCTCAAACCTTGGGAACTCTCTGGCCCAGTTTGAACCCGCTTCCAGGGAAGCTACACCATCAGGATAACGTGTCTTGCCCTCGAAGAAGTACTCAGGAGGCTCAGCAAGCCCAAAGCCAATCGTGGGCTCAGGGCACCACATATCCTCAAATAGCTGTGCTACGGTCTCCCCGAATCTTCTACTTAACGCGAAGGCCTGGCAGGTTGAAAGGCACTTCCCGGTACGCTCAACAGGCCTAAAAGCCTCATCAGGAATTTCCTCTAGTGATCTAAGCATCCTTATGGCTAGAGGGTACGTGTTTAATCTAAGCTGCTCTTCCAGCCTTTTTCCATATTCATTGTATTCTGACATGTGTAATGTATGTATTCAGAAGGATATGATAATTTTCATCCAGAATAATAAAAAGAAACTCTTGGTGTTCAGATTATCGATCATTTAGCTTAATTACGTGGCCAGATTTCCCTCCGCTTAGCTGCTTTACCCCACGATATGCCCCAACGTAACCGTTCTCGATCCTACACCTATCACCTTCCTGGATAAGCCTGATCTGCTCATTCCAAAGAGTCAGTACTATTCTCCCGGATTCATCCTCAAAACCTGCATCTGCCACACTTAGGCTCTGCCCGGGCCTCCTCCCTCTGACCGCTCTGGCATCAGCTTTCTCAGTGATCCTTCCTTCCACAAATACATTACCCTGCCCCTCCTCCAGTTCCCCAATTTTTAAGGGTGAAAAAGGGCCTAGTTTCCTTTCCATCCAGTTGATCTTCTCAAGTTTTTCATTAAACGTGACCCCTACCACATTGAACTCATTACTCTTGAAAAACTCCATGCAAGCTTCATCATTAGCATGTGCTCCTAGAGTCCATATCTTTGCGGGATAAATCTCCAATGCTTTTCTCAAGGCCTCTGTTCCCACCCCTTGACGCTGGTACTCTGGGTCTACATAAATCGAGATAAGCTCGCAGTGATCCTCCCCTCTGCTCGCAACCATTATCCCACCCGCAGTATACACGTCTAACCCTATCTTGTAATAATCCCAGTAATCGATGAACTTGGTATGCTGTTTTATGCTGTCGATGCCTCGGGGGGCAGAGGGTTTAGGGTCTTCCTCAAGCATGAATGCGTTTTTCGCTATCTCCGTGAGCCAGAATATTTCTTCCTCTGTAACTTTCTTGAGGCTAACCCTTTCTTCTATACTCATATTGTATGAAATAAGTGGCTAATAGAAAAAGGAATAGGTTAAACAACTTTACCTTTTGCCATCATGGCGCACTCGCCTCCTACATTCACCTCAATCCCTGAGACTGTTCCCTTAGCCTTCAGGTAAATTAGAGACGGCCTCCCTACATCAGCACCCTTCTCAACTGTGATATCGATATAGTCGGACTCAAAGTAACGGTGCTTTACCAGATAACCTGCAAGGCATCCATTGGCACTCCCAGTAGCAAGGTCCTCAGTGAAAGCTGTCAGCATTCGAGCTTTCATTTGAATCTTATGATCATCGCTCTCCTTGCAAAAAAGATAAGGCAATTTCGCTTTTGACGTTTTGGGATATTCTTTGAACTTTTCCCAATCTATCCTAACACTCTTCAAAGCATCTTAGGA
>WJIV01000138.1 GCA_014730055.1 Candidatus Bathyarchaeota archaeon | reverse complement strand
TAAATGGGTCGATGAAAGAATTGGAACTGAATCCCTATTTGAGGTAACCGGGAATGTGATAGACCCATACTATGGATATACAAAGATGATGTGGATAAGAAATAACGAACCTGATAACTGGGAGAAGATACACAGGTTCGAAACCCCTAACGCCCACATCATAAGGCTCCTCACAGGAGAGGAGAACATAGACTTCAGTAGTGCAGGTAACTATGGTGGAATATTTGACATCCACAGGAGGGATTGGAGCGAAGAGATGATGGAGGAACTGAGAATACCTAGAAGCTTCTTTCCTGAGAAGATCCACAGCTCAGAGGAGGTGGTTGGAGAAGTAACGCAGGGTGCTTCTGATGAATTAGGTCTCAATAGAGGCACTTCCGTCTGCGCAGGCGGAATAGATGCAGCAGTAAGTGCGTTAGCTGGGGGAGCAATAGAGGATGGGGACCTTGCGTCTATGCTGGGCACAAGTATGTGTAATGGATTCATAAGCCACAAAGCGAGACTATCGCCAAAACTTGTAAACTTTCCATATGTTGTAAATGGAAGGAAGTATCTATACGGCTTCACGGGCATCTCAACAGCGGGATACTCGGTGAGATGGTTCAGAGACCATCTTGGCATTCCAAAAAAGATGATAGACGAATATCATAGTACTGAAGAGTATCAAATACTGGATGAAATGGCTTCGAAGATCGAAATAGGAAGTGATAACCTCATATTCCTACCACATATGATGATAGGAGAAAGAGCCCCATACTGGGATGAGCACCTCCGAGGGGGATTCATAGGTTTATCTGTCTCCCATACAAAGTCACATATGTTCAGATCAGTTCTCGAAGGTGTTGCTTATGCCATGAGGTACAGTATCGATGCTGCTAAGGAAACTGGTATCATAATAAACAACGCTACTCTGGTTGATGGTGGTGCTCGCTCTTCTCTCTGGAGGCAGATCATAACCGATGTCACAGGGATTGATATGTATTATATCCCTGATGCTCATGGTGCTCCACTGGGGGACGCGATCCTAGCCGGATTGGGTACAGGTCTTTTCAAAGATTACCGCGTGATTGAGGAATGGCTTGGAGAAAAAGTGCTCACGAGTCCACAAAACGTAGAAGAATATAGAAAGCACTATGAACTATACATCGAGACGTTGAAAGCAGTCAAACCTCTATTCAAAAAATTTCCTAAATAACAAAAAGATATTGGAAGTTTTTACATAATAATTCTGGCGTCGACTATTCTCGCACCGTCGGGATAAGCCAAGATAGGATTCATGTCTAGTTCCTTTATCTCAGGGCAGTCCATAAGCATGTTACTGGTCTTTAGAAGTATATCAGCCAGAGTCTCCTGATCGACCGGTGGGTTTCCTCGGGCTCCTTCAAGTATTTTGTAGGCTCTTATTTCCCTTATCATCTCCTTTGCGTCCTCCTCCTCGATAGGTGCAACCCTAAAGCTGACGTCCTTAAGAATTTCAACAAATATTCCTCCAAGCCCAAACATCAAGGTAGGACCAAATGTAGGATCAGTGGTGCTACCAATGATAATCTCAGTGCCCTTTGGCGCCATCTCTTGGACAAGGATCCCAGTAATCTCGGCATCTTCCTTGTAGTTCTTCGCGTTCCTTATGATCTTGTTGAAGCCATCGCGGATACCCTGCTCATCCTCGACACCGACGATAACTCCACCTGCGTCAGACTTATGCAGAATCTGAGGGCTTACAATCTTCAGGACAATAGGATAGCCGATCTCTTCAGCAGCTTTAACTGCCTCATCCTCCGTCTCCGCAACATGGATCTTTGTAACAGGCATATCGTACATCGCAAAAAGCTTCTTGGCTTCGTGCTCGAATAGGAAGTCTCTTTCATCAGCCTTAGCTGTCTCAAAAATTTTTGAAATTTCTTCATCTCTCATGAGGATACCTCTAATCTTCCATGTTAAGCCCTTCCGATAATTTAAAAATATAGGCTAAAGAGTCTCAAAAGATTCTTAACGATCCTTGGTAGGGGTATTCTAATCGGTGTAACGGATGCTTAGTGAGATACAGATAATACTGATAAACGCTGCAATATTCTTTGGACACTATGTCATTATCAGCTCTGCTCTCAACTTCCAGTTCGGTAATGCGGGAATACCAAATATGGCAAGTAATGTAAGCGTGGCAGTGGGAGCATACACTGTAAGTGCAGTTGTTATACGTATCTGTATGTTCTTAGGAAGGAGAGCGGGTCTGGTCTTCGGGCAGAACTGGGTATACGATAATCCAGGCAATGTAAAGATGTTGAACACTTTCTTCAATCAGAAGCCCCTTCTCAGTATCAGCCTCTTTCTTCTCAGCCTGGCCCTTGCCTTTATACTTGGTTCAGCGACAGGTTGGGTACTCGGTGTGCTAAGTGGAAAGCTCAGGGCTACTCGTCTTATGATATTTCTGCTCATAATCAGCGAGGCTGTCGGTCTAATCGCTGCCAACAACACTGGAATAGCAGGTGGAACCCTAGGAGCCTTTATCCCGAACTTTTTCATATGGTACAAAGGGGAAAGGATGGCGATCATAGCAATTGTCATATTAACCATTGGACTATTCTGCTACCTCATCATGAGAACAATGGTGAACAGCCCTTATGGTAGACTTATGAGAGCTGTTAGAGACAATGAGATAACCTTAGAGAGTACGGGAAAGCATGTTGCGGAGGTAAGAAGTGGGGTTATGATGTTCGGAAGCGGCATAATGGCCATAAGCGGTGTGCTACTTACCTACTATTACAGCTTTGTACAGCACAATATGTATGATAGGGTCGCTTACACTTTCTGGCCATGGTTGATGATAACTATAGGTGGCTTAGCTAATAATGCAGGAGGATATATGGGAACACTTGTATGTGTGGCTATTATAAAGTCCCTTGCCGTAAGTAAGAGATACCTAGGTCCTTTACTTATAGGAACTAAGCTGATTAGACTTATTGGATACTTGGAGGATATAATTCTGGCTACCCTTCTCATAATATTTCTTATAAAAAAGCCTCGCGGACTTGTCCCTGAGAAAAACCTTAGGATAAAGGGAATTCGATATAATGAAATTATTAGTGATAAGATCTCTAACTTCTCATCATTTGGCTCTTTATCCAGAGGGCGACCTGACGGAGAAGAGGATTAGGAGTTCTCACCACGGGTATCTCCCTTGCCCCAATTTTCAGCCTTGGCATATAGTCAGGCATTGATGTATAAATAACGCTAGCCCAGTATATTTTTCCCTGTTTTCTTTCTTTGAGAAGTTCCTTAGAGTTGAATGGTAAAGGTATGTGGTGGAAAGCTACACCCTCTGACCAGTTCAGTATAATAGGTCTTCCAATGTCCAAAAATATAGCACCCATCTGAGCTAAGTCGTCAATACCATACTCCACCATCTCCAAGATCACCAGCTCTTCAACGGGCTTATAGCTAATCTTCATTTGCCCTCATATTATGGGTAGTGATTAAAGAATCTCACTGTGATATAAAATCTAATATCGTTCCCATATGGACTTTTGTTGTGACCCAAAGATCATCAACTTTTATCCTTTCATCCACCCCACCCATACCGTAGACCCTAGGACCATAAGATACAGCTGGTACACCTAGTTCTCTCCAGAATCTACAATCAGTACCTCCTGAGGTGAAGCTTAATTCAGGTATCTCTCCAGTCTGTTTAATAGAATTCTTTGATAGGATTTTCACTATCTTCCGATCCTCTGGCGTATGGGTCGTACCTGTTATAATGTCAGGGTGACGGTTATACTCGACACTAACAGTGGGTTCTCTACTTTGGACAATATCTTCTAATTTCTCTTTGATCTCCTTAGGAGTAATCCCAAGTGGGAGCCTTATATCGACCTCTGATTCACAGCTAGCCGGAATTATATTATCTTTGGCTCCACCACGAATAGTTCCGATATTAACTGTTACTTTTCTGAGTACTTGATACATTTCATTAGATTCGTGACCATACTGTCTAGCGTAACCTCTCATAACTTTCTTTGTTAGTTCTTCATCTTCTGGACTAAGCTTAGGCTCTAAACCGTTAAGTGAATGAATCGCTGGGAGAATTTGTATTAGCTTCAATATTGCATTCTCACCCACATATCCAGTAAAACTACCATGAGCTGCCTTCCCCTCAGCCCTCAATATAATAGGGACCCTGCTCTTTTCCCCTATCCTAACTGTCAAACCAGAGGGTTCGCCATTCAATACAGCATCACCTCGGATACCTTTTACATTATTGAGAAGCCAATTTGCGCCCCACCTGCCCCCTGTTTCCTCATCAGAGGTCCCTGTAAAAACTATTTTTCCTTCATGTTCGTGATTTAGCATCTTAACATAGCAGTAAACTAGTGAGGCTAGCCCACCTTTCATATCTCCGCTTCCTCTTCCGTAAAGATATCCATCTTTAATCACACCTCCGTAGGGGTCAACGGTCCATTTCTCTCCTACTACCGAGGGAAATTGGTCAAGATGACCATTTAGAATAAGATTTGGTTGACCTTTACCTGTAGAGGATACAATGTTCATTATACCTTGCTTAGGTTCGTAAATCTCTACATCTCCACCATGATTCTCGATATAGGATTTGATAAAAAAAGCTAGTTCAGAAGTATCTCCAGGAGGGTTGTCACTTGGTATCTTAACTAAATTCTGGCAGAGTTCGATAACCTCTTTCTCATTCAGCTCTTCCATAGTTCTTTCTTTGAACGTCTTTGACATGAATAAACATTAAAATAAAATTATGAAAAGATTTTGATAACTAGATTACCCAGACGCTCACCCATTTTACGGCACGCTTCAAGATCTATATCATCCGGTGCTCCAACAGAGGCAGCTCCATAATGGTTTTTACCTGAGGTACCCTGTAAAACGAATCCATGTACCATTAAGGCCTCATTAAGAGCGATAATTGTTGTCTCAGCTCCAGAATGTGTTCCACCTGAGCTGCAGAAGGCTCCCCCGACCTTACCATCAAGTTTACCATGGTATTTTATTGATTCATCTATGAATTTTTTGATCTCAGCGGTAGGAAGCCCATAGTAGACTGGCGATCCAATAATCAATCCTTCAATATGAGGCAGTTCATCTATTGAGGCCTCGCCAACCTTTTTTAGATCGACATCAATACCGGTTGATTCCACGCCTTCTTTAACCATGAAGGCCATCTTCTCCGTATTGCCGGTTCTGCTATCATATATTATAAGTATTTTCATAGCCACTCACTAAGCAAGTTCGTCATCAGCGTTATCAGTAGCATAGCAGGCTTTAACCTCACCATAGTATAGCATATGCATATCTCTGTTCGGATAAACGTCATCCTCAATCTCTTTCTTTAACTCCCCGGGTTCAAGCTCGTCCTTATAGATAATCTCACATTCAAAGTGTACTGGGCACTCATCAATAAAGGGAGCCTTTAGTTTCATGCCGTATTTCTCGGTCATACCTAGTTCTTCGAATTTATTCATCTCGCGACCGGATTTTGTACCACATATTTCTAGCCACGCATCTTGTCCTTCAGCAGGTAGGCATACAGTGAAGCTATCTGAATCCTCCAGGATTTTAAAGGTGTGTCGGCTATATCTCACGGCAACAACAAAGACTGGTTTCCTCCACATGGTACCTAGAAATCCCCAGCCTATAGTCATTGCATTGGCTGGTCCTTCTTTTCCCTTTGATACTAGAAACAATCCGCCGTCTCTCATTAAATGATTTACATCCTCAACATATTCGAAAAAATCGACTTCTTTTCGGTTCAAAATAGATCATAAGTTAGATAGTTTCAGATTGTATAACTCTTTTCCCGGTTAATTATTTCTAGGATATAGGAATTCACAAAGAAACATTGTTTCTTGATCACATTGTTGTGGATCTAAAATATAGAAAATAATGCGAAAAGAGTCTTATATTGCCAATGAGAATCAGGTTTTAGAGCTCTAGATAGTGATAAGATGTCATTCACAGAAAAGATCGATGTCCTCGACCTTCTGATAAACATACTCAGAGAGCATGAAGAAAAACTCGATGAACTAGTAGAGAGGCTAGAAGTAGTGAGTGAGACTATTCAACGTGATCCAGCTCTCAGGAAAAGTCTAGTTGAGTATGAAAAGGGAGGTGTTCTTCAGGAGGAAGATTCTGGCGTCAACAATATTCTGGTGGTTGATGATGATAAGAATCTAGCCAACACGTTCAAACTCGTTCTCCAGAGCGTAGGATTCAACGTAGACACAGCCATTACCGGACTCCAAGCGCTATACAAGGCTAATAGAAAAGATTACGACTTAGTAATTCTTGACATCAACCTCCCCGATATGCTGGGAGACGAGGTAGCGGAAAAGCTCCATGATTCTGACAGTGATCTCAAGATAATTATGATCACAGGTTACAGCAGCTTCAAGGATGAGATGACCAACGAGAGGCTGGGAATAAATGAGGTTGTAATGAAGCCGATCCCGCCTGAGGACCTTGTCAGCATGACCAAAAAAGCTCTATTAAAAAAAGAGCAAAAAAGCTCTAAATAATATAACCTATATCTATTCTCTCGAAATCTCTGACTAGCTCTAATTCAAGGTCAGATTCTATATCCTCATAGTCTTCTAAAGATATATCAGCCCATGGACCTGAGAGAGCTGCCTGTACTGCATCATGACCCTTACCAAAGACTTCCTGACAAATCCGGTACGTAAGACGCCTTACCTCCCGCTCATCTGTATAACCTAATGTATGAAGATACTCGTGTAACAATATAGCGAAAACCTGTGACTTGTTTTTCTGGGAACTGATCTGCCCAAGTAGACGCCTATTAATAACAATATCATTAGTGCCAAGGGGGTGGAAAGCCCCAACTTTCATTGGAAGATTTCCTAGGAAAAGCATAAGTCCCATCCTGTGAAGGCCGAGAATCTGTTTCACGACTTTCTTGACGAGGGAAAAAATATCCCCGTAGCTATTTGCCCTATCCAGCTCGGAGGCAAGGGTCAACAATTACCCTCCTAGACGGCTTCTACTGCTTTGACCTCTGGTATCTTCTTCTTGAGATAGTTCTCAACGCCCCATTTTAGTGTCATTTGACTCATGGGGCAGCCAGCGCATGCTCCAGTGAGTCTAACCTTTACGACGCCGTCGTCTTGTATCTCCACGAGCTCTACGTCACCGCCATCGACTTGTAGATGAGGTCTTACCTCTTCCAATGCTTGCTTTACTTCTTCTTTCAAAAGCTTCACTCTCAGAAGGGAAGATCCGATGATATTTAAATATTGAGAGAATTCAAACTGGAGTTGAGTTAACAGATTATTATCTAATAATGTAAACTTTAGTTGAATATTTGGTCTATACAACAGAATTCTTAAAAGTCTAGAAACTTCCTAATGCTGGAGTCAAGGTGAAAATTATGACTGGTGAATATAAAACAAGTAAAAGTCTACTCGCCCGGTTCTATCGCTAACCTTGGCCCTGGTTTTGATGTATTCGGTATAGCTCTAGACAGCTTAGGAGACTTTGTTTATCTTACAGAAATACATGAGCCAGTGGTCGAAATAGACATTAAAGGAATTGGGGCGGAAAATATTCCTAACAAGCCTGAGATCAACAGCTCCGGAGCAGTCCTCCTAAAAGTTATGAGGGATTATGATCTTCAGAATGGTTTCAGTGTTGAGATAAGAAAAGGTTTGCCATCAAGCGCGGGGGTTGGTTCAAGTGGGGCTTCTGCCGCGGCCACAGCAATCGCTGTTAACGAACTCATGGAGCTTGGTTTATCTCTTAAGCAGCTAGTAAAGCTAGCGTCATATGGAGAAGGAGCTGTTGCAGGTCATCCTCATGCCGATAACGTTGCTGCATCTATTATGGGTGGATTCGTGATGGTGGGTGAGGGGTGCGACGTAATACGTATGGATGCACCTGGTATTGGTATAGTTGTATTAGTCCCAGAGATCCATATACCTAATAAAACTCGTACAGCAAGGGAACTACTTCCTGAAAATGTGAAACTTTCAGATGCAGTCAAGAACATAGGTCACGCTACACGCATGACGGCCGCTGTAGCGTTACATGATCCTGTTTTATTTGGAAAGAGTATATGCGACTCACTTATTGAACCCCATAGAGCAGCGATGATCCCTCACTTCTGGGAGGTTAAAGAAGCAGCGCTTAGAGCTGGCGCATACGGTTGCAGTATCTCAGGAGGAGGGCCTTCGATATTCGCGGTAGGGGAACCTGTAGGGGAAATAGCGAAAGCCATGATGAATGCGTTCAAGGATGTCCCTAGTAAGATATATCATACCCAGCCTACGAATCGGGGCGCAATGGTGATTTAAATTGCAGTATAGGTGTGTAAAATGTGGAAGAGTCCTTAATCATCTTGATGATTTTACCTGTAGGTGTGGGGGGATATTTGAGGTTAATCAAATCTTTCCGGATATCTCTTTGGAATTATTTGATAATAGAATTGGAACTCTTAGTCCGCCATATAAAAGTGGGGTCTGGCGTTATAAAGAACTGGTACACCCAGAGATATCAATTGATCAAATTGAGACAAGGCCTGAAGGAAATACTAACATATATTATAGGAATTTAGTCTCGAACTTTTCTGGAATCGAGGACATCTCTTTAAAACACGAAGGCGAGAATCCGACTGGAAGCTTCAAGGATAGAGGGATGACCGTAGCCATATCAGAGGCTAAGCGCTCAGGGGTTGAAAAAGTAGCATGTGCATCTACCGGTAATACAAGTGCATCAATGGCCGCTTATGCGGCACAAGCAGGATTGAAGGGTGTTGTTTTCATTCCATCTGGTATGATCACTTATGGGAAACTCTCGCAGGCGCTT
The DNA here is from genome assembly GCA_014730055.1 of Candidatus Bathyarchaeota archaeon. The sequence continues at coordinate 14,421 of WJIV01000138.1, read as the reverse complement.
GCTTATGGAGCAAGGGTCATTCAGGTTAAAGGTAATTTCGATGATGCGATGCATATGATAAGAGAGTGGAGTAAAGAACTAGGGCTGTATGTGTTGAATAGTCTTAACCCATGGAGAATAGAGGGTCAGAAAAGCATTATATTCGAGCTTCTTCAGCAAAGATGCTGGGAGCCCCCCGAATGGGTATCAGTACCAGCTGGTAACCTAGGTAACACCTCAGCCTTTGGTAAAGCCCTAAGAGAACTATGTGAGCTCGATTTAATAGATTATATTCCGAAGATAATATCTGTTCAAGCAGAGGGAGCTAATCCGTTCTATAACCTTTGGAGAGAAGGAAAAAATAATATGAGTTCAGTTAAGCCAGATACTATAGCATCGGCTATTAAGATAGGGGATCCTGTCAGTTGGCGCAAGGCACTGGGATCGATAAGATATACTGATGGCTTAGTAGAGCAAGTTTCGGATGCTGAGATTATGAACGCCAAGGCGATAATTGATCGATGCGGGATAGGTTGTGAACCAGCTTCTGCTGCCTCGCTAGCGGGCGTTAAGAAGTTGAGAAATTCTGGGGTTATAGATAGAGATGATTCAGTTGTGTGTATATTAACTGGAAACATTCTGAAAGATCCTGAGAATACGGTGAATTATCATATGGAGGAGCTTGGATTCATAGCTGAGTACACTAATAAGCCAATAAAAATTGAGCCTGAGTACGAAGAAGTAAGAAAAGCAATTGAAACAAAGTGATTATGTTCTAAATCTCTCTTGGCTTGCTTAGTATTTCTCTGATTTCAAGGTCCAAAAAGGTTCGGGGATAAGCTGGTTTAACGACAATACATGTATCCGCTCCCTCCCCGCTTCCCCCTATTGACATGATCTCTTCATTCATTGGAATTATGCCAGAATCCGCTGCCATGAGAACTATCTCCACACAGACCTTCATTCCTTGACAAAAGAGGTATAGAGTATCTCTTACGACCTCCTCCAAGGGCTTTCCACCATATTTTTCACTGAAAGCACTTCCAACACCATCGCCCAATGCGTGGCTGGAAGTTAGCACCTTTATGTTCTTCTTGAGAAGCTTTTCTCTATTTTCATCTTTTATACACCAGCCAGGTTTTGAACTGAATCCCTCTGCAATTGTAACAGCTACTATCTCTATGTCATCACTGAAAATTTCTCTTGCCTTTAGCGCGGTTCCTCCCTGAGTCGTAGCCACTACTATATATGTAATACCTAGTTCTTTCGCTCGTTTAGAAGCAAATCTCATTAGGGTATCGGTGTTTCCTGCACCCGGTCTTTCGAAATAAAGTATTTTACTCTCCATAATTTCACCATTGATCTAATTTATCTTGGTTTGACCTTGCATATCTTTTTGTCTATGTAATCGTTATATCAGATATTCTCTTAATTCCATATAAGTTCAGTTTAATTACCCTCTAGAAAGTCTCGACTTTCTCCATACCTGTTTTTGATCTAATTCAACGAGAAGTCGGTGGTCGAACTCATAATAAAAAAGTTAGACTCAGTTAAAATAACTCCAGCGATCATTGTCTAAACTTGGAAGTATTTTTGGATCTCATTTGTATATAGCTTCCTTAGTTGTAATCAATTTTTGACACATTAGATCCAGGTAAATATTCCTCTTTTGTCATCTGGCAAAATTATGTACCATCAAAGGGTAGGCTTGTATTTACTTTTGGAATATCAAAGAATTTGAATTGATAACTACTTTCTGGTCCTATTTTGTAAATCCGTAGCTCGTTAACTTCACTGTACCGAAGGTTTCATTCTAATTAGCTAATCCGCAGAAATCATTGCTTGGAGAGAGGAAAGAGTGTATAGATAATTTTTCCTTATGTGCGAGGGGATTTCTTACCTATGTAGAGTTTATACCTAATTCTAATTTTCTTAGCCATCAAATCTTCGAATATTACAAGATCATACGAAAGATATACTTCTTAGTTTGGATATTACAGGTATTATGTACAAGGAAAAGGAATACAGGGAGTTTCTTGAGAGACGTGGTTTTTCTTCGGAAAAGATTAATATGTATGTTGGGGCAGTGGAAAGAGCTTCTGAGTACTTTAAGAAAAAGAATAAAGAGCTTGTCAATGGAACTGTTGAGGACTTTCAAGGATATGTAGGTTATCTAATACAAAATGGTTCTAATACCTATGATGAGCTGATGGCTGTTGGTCGATATTTGTATCTGCTAGACCTCAAGGAGCCTTGGATATATTATGCATCTATTTTAGGCGGTAGTACTGTGTATCCAAGCATAGAAGAAAGGCTTTCACAGATAGCGGGAAAGGAGTTATGTGATAAAATTTTTGAAGCCGTACATATCCCTCCTCTTGGTTCTAACCCGGATAAATATCCTGAGACTACTTTTGATCTCATGAGAGAACTTGAGGAAGAACTCCCCGCAGAAATTTATAGAAAGGTATTAGCAGGTAACCACCATAGAATACCCCTTGAAAACTTCACTAAATACCGGGAGTGGCTAGAAGAACTTGAAGGGGATGTGGACAAGTGGCTTGAGAAGATGCATAAGTCCGCTATAGAGGAACTAGAGGAGCATCTGAGAGCGAATAAGGTCTGGTACGAACAAGTGATAACAGAAGATATTGTCAAGTACGTGAGAAATAACCAGGAAATACTCTCAGGAAAAAGAAGGGGGGAGTGGATTTACAATCAAAAGTTTCCCTATGCCCCTCAGGAATATCTCGATTCTTCTGATCCTCTTATGAAGCGTTACTATATGTGCCATTGCCCTCTAGCTAGGGCTGCCGTACTTAATGAGGATCCTGAAATTCCAATGGATTGGTGCTACTGTAGTGCAGGTTTCGGTAAGCTTAGGTATGATTATGCTTTCGGCGAGGAAACAGAAGTAGAAGTACTTGAGAGTGTATTCAGTGGTTCGGATAGATGTAGGTTTAGGATCAGAATACCAGAGAAATGGAGGATAGGGAGTGATAAAAAGGAACAATGACTAAACTATTTCTAGATACTCAATTTTGTATTCAAGTTTGAATTCGAACCCTAATCTAATTGCTGTTTTATTTGACGCTAAATTATCCTTCCAGCAATGCCAACCAACTATTTTATAACCATTATCAAAACCATGATTAATGCATGCTTTGGCTGCACAGATCGCTAAACCTTTTTTCCTATAATTTGGATGTGTCTCAATTCCTATCTCGAATCTTTTTCCTACGTTATATTCGCTCATGCACCAAGAGGTAATTGTGTCATCTTTTAATGTACAAAAGCTGAAGCTTTTTTCAAAGAAATCATCTAAGCTAGGTCTCTCACTCTGCATCTCTTGCATAACTATCTCAGAGTTGTTGTAGCCTATTCCGATTAGTTCAGGAGTTATGCGAGCAACTCTGTAACCAGAGGGAATATTTTGTGAGAGCTTTGAATTGAGTTCAAATTCGTAGTAGTTACGTAGATTAGGATAGGGCTTAACCCCATTGATATTCTCACCTACTAGACAGTCTGCTCCATGTGAATAGTATATTATAAAACCAGTTCTACCCTCTTTGATTCCCGTTTGAATTACTTTTTCGATTGCTTCGAAAGCCTCCGGGTCTGAATAACTCCCTGCAAGAAAGATTCGGTTATTTGCTCGAGTTACGGCCCAATTGGGTTCGACTTTATCGACATAGATCTTTGTATCTATCTTTCCTTTTAATATGGATAGTACTGCGAGATTATGTTCATGTCCCTTGAATAGAGTGTTTAAATTTGCATTTATTTGGGGCTGTAGCTCTATCATGTCTGATGTATTTGCATCTGGCCGTTTATAGATGAATTGATGCTGGTTCTCTAGTAGATCTTTTATCTTGATTTTGATGATTATAAGGGATTCATGAGGTTATTATGATGGAGATTGATTTCAGAAAATATCCCCTATATGATGAACTTGTTGATATTCTAAAAGGTTTAAACAAGGAATACCCTAGGCTTACTAAGTTGTACAGCATCGGTAAGACCCTTCAAGATCGAGATCTGTGGACTATGGAGTTAACAAACAAGGAAACAGGGTCTGGAGAGGAGAAGCCGGGGCTTTGGATCGATGGAAACACTCATAGTAGTGAACCTACTGGAACCAATGTTTGCCTAAAAACAATCTGGTATCTAGTTTCCGAGTACGGCAAAAATGAAACGGTAACAGAACTTCTGGATAATAAAGTAATTTATATTCTACCCAGGGTCAACCCGGATGGTGCCGAGATATTCCTGACACAGCCATACCACTACACAAGTGGAGGAATACCCAATCCTGAATTCCCCGATGGAGAAGGTCATTATGAGGAAGATGTTGATGGCGATGGTTTCTCAACTTTCATGCGGTGGGAGGATCCCAATGGTGACTATAAAAAGTCAAAGAAAGACCCGAGGCTAATGATCAAACGGGAACCGGAAGATAACCTAGAGGAAGATGGTCCATTTTATAAAGTGCTGAGGGAGGGGGTCTTTCTTAAATGGAAACCTGGAAAGGAGATAACTATGGCTCCGAGGATGTTTCTGGGGGGTAGTAACAGGAACTTCCCTGCACATTGGGCCCCTGGGGGGTTGCCACTAGGCGGTTCAGGCCCCTTCCCACTCTGGGAACGGGAGCCTAGAGCGATTTGCGATTTCTGGGCTGATCACCCGAATCTAAGCGGGATACATACCTACCACACAAGTGGGGGGCTTATACTCAGAGAGGCAAACGCGCATCCAGATAGTTGGTTCCAAGAACAGGGATGTGAGGAGGATCTTGAAGTATACAAGGTTCTCGGTGGCATAGGCGAGGATATCACCGAATACCCCTGTATTAGCATTTTCGAGGAGTTCACCTTCGAGGACGACAGACCATTTAGGAGAGGTTGTGCGACAAGCTTCTTCTACGAGCACTTAGGCGCCTTCGTCTTCAGCACGGAGTTATGGGACTGGCCGTGGATGATAGGTCTGGACCACTTTAGGGAGAGAGGGGGTATAGAATTTGACTGGGCGAGGCTAAGTGAGGATGAGCAATTGCTCGAACTTAAGTGGATTGATGAGAACTATCCGGATGGCTTCATAGACTGGAAGTCATATGAGCATCCCCAACTCGGTAATATCGAGATCGGTGGAGTGGAGAGAAAGTTTACTCGTCGTAATCCTCCTCCAGGGAAATGGCTTGAGTATGAGATCGAAAAGTCCATGTTTTTCCCAATCAAGCATGCAGTCATGCTTCCTCTTCTCAGGATTATTGATACGCGAATAGAGAAGGTATCGGAAGATGTATACAAGGTATGGGCTCAGGTGGCTAACACCGGTTACCTTTCCACAAACGTTACAAAGATGGCAACTAAAATAAAGGTGGCGAAACCTGTCATAGCGGAGATTAAGCTACCGGAAGGAACCAAACTAATAACTGGGCACGAAAAGGCGGATTTGGGTCATCTTGAAGGTAGAAGTGCTAAACTCCTCTTACCAAGGGTTATTGGGGCTGACGTTATAGATAAAACTCGCAGCAGCGTAGAATGGATTGTAAAGAAGAGCACAGATGAACCCTTGGAGGTTATCCTAGAGGCAAGGTGTCCGCGAGCTGGAACTCATAGAATAAAGGTAATGCTTCAATAGTTACCACCTTCTTTCTTATCTCATTATGGGCTCGAGGATAACAGCTAGGTATATTATCTTCTATTTTGTGGTCCTGTTATTTTTCTACGAATTATTCATGTTCATACCTAGCACATGGATAGAATTGCTGACGGCTAGGATGAGCTCAGATGCTCTTAATCTTTTAGGCTTTTCATCTGATTATGGTTTAAATGCAGGCGAAGTCTGGATGAATTTGCTGGGGGGCGCTCGCGATGTCGAGGTTTACATTATAAGAGAATGTACTGCTTTCCATGTCTGGGGTATCCTAATGGGACTAATTATTCCATTAAGGGACGCTGACATCTGGAGAAAGGTGAAATCTATTGCCTTAGGAGGTTCCTTGGTTTTCATTATGAACATAACCAGAATTATGTTGACTGTATATCTTACAGGATATGACGTACCTCCTTTCAGCTGGTTCTTCACAAGTCCTACGGTAGAGACCTATCATTATCCCGTCAGTTTCGCATACGGTGTAATTGGTATAGCTATTGTAATCGGTCTTATCAATGCCTTTATTTTACCTGAGCTAGGTGATTTCCTCATAGAGCTTACAGATTCGTTATTATATTTAATTAAAAAAAAATAATCAACAAGATTTTTTTCCAAGTCAAAAACTTATGCAGAGATTAGATCAACCTCACGATATCTCAAAACTTGCCTCTCTCTACCCTGTTCTTCCTTAATTTTAATACGATTTTATCGTTTGTCTTATAAAATTAGATGTATCCTGATTGGTTTTAGACTATCTTCCAGCATCGGTAATTGCCCTCATTAAAATTAAACATAAAATTCTATTAAGTTACGTTAACACTATATAGCTAATCAGCAGCATTTAACCATGGTTGATTGGGTTGATTTTTACCAAATAGATGCCTTTACGGATAAACCTTTCAAAGGGAATCCTGCAGCAATCTTTATAATGCCCACAGACATGAGCGAGGATCTATACCTCGCGATAAGTAGAGAGATGAATCTCAGTGAGACTGCTTTCCTAGAGAATACGGGGCGGGGAACCTATAGACTGAGATGGTTCACACCAACCCAAGAGGTGCCCCTTTGCGGTCATGCTACCCTCGCAGCAGCATATTTATTATTCAATCATCATAGGGTTAAGCAGGAACGAATAAGGTTTGATACTAAATCCGGACCTCTATTTGCTGAGAATGTATCTGAAGGTGTTTTAATGAACTTCCCCTCTAATCCTCCACATAGAGTTGATCCTCCAATGCAAATCCTTGAGGCCCTAGGAGTTGAGGGTTGGATTGATGTACAATACAGCCCGGGTAATCAGAAGCTTATGATTCATTTAAAATCACATGAGTCATTATTAAATGTCTCCCCTGACTTTACAGCTCTGAAAGAAGCTAAGAATTCTCTTGGTTGGAGGGCGACGATGATAACCGCATCCGGTTTTAATGATTATGATTTTGTATCTAGACACTTTGCTCCTCTCATGGGTGTGAATGAGGACCCTGCCACGGGTTCGAATCATACCGTTTTAACTCCCTATTGGGGTAATTTGTTGGACAAACGTCGTATGCGAGCATATCAGGCATCAAGGAGAGGTGGCTCGATAATAGTTGAAGATCTAGGGGAGAGAGTAAACCTAATTGGTCGCTGTGTTTTGGTATTAAAAGGAAAAATGCAAATAGGTTAATTAAAATCTTTCTTTTTGGTTTTCTATTCTAATTTTATAATTTGGAAAGTAGATTTCCAGTCTAAATAGTAATTATTCGACACAATTAGTGATAAAACTAGATAAGAAAATACATATAATAAGATATTATAACATCCTTTTGATTAAGATTAAATATTTTTAGTTGTGTAAAAGATCCAAGCTATTATTGGTTCGTTTACGGTCACATCTGATCTTCTCGGGGTTACTATAAAGTCTGTTACCTCCTCGTCAACACTTTCCCATTTCTTAGTTATCTCTTCTATCTGTTCACGCAGTTCATCTTCTAGCTCTTTCAGGTCTTCTTTGAGCTCTTCTATTTCCCTTTTAGCGTCCTCAATCTTGTGTTTTGTCTTGGTTGTCATCCTCCTGCGCCTAGAAGCTGTGGTTATACCTGTTGTTCTCCTCCTGCCAAGCAAAATACCCAAGACTGATTCTCCAATCCCGAAGACCTCTTCTCTCTTTCTTGCTTTGTATTCATCTTGCTCCGCTGCGAGGTCGCTTGTTAAATCATCAATCTTTGAGTTTACTCTGTCGAGCTTTGAATCATATTTTCTCTCAAGCTCATCTATCTCTGCATCTCTCTCCTCTCGTGCAGCTTGCCTTACCCTAGACATGAATTCTGATCTTGACTCATCCTGTTCCTGAAATAGATCCATTCTTGGAAGGGTACCGATTTTAAATGTCTCATTTCTATAAAGATAATCTGAAAAATCGTCTCTAATCTTTTTCAGATCCCTCAAGGTGTTGAATGAATCGGGTACCTCGTCATATAGGAGCAGTCCATCTGAGTAAGGGGATGTCTCGTTAATCTGCCTCTCATCTATTATTTTATTTATACTCCAGTCTATCAAACCAAGATCATTAGGTTCAGGGGTTATAACCCATCTTTTCTCTCTCTTATCTACCCCTCGTTTACGGTTGAAAAAGCGGACCGTGTAGTTGAGCAAAACCCGAGGATAGAGTACGATCTTTTCCTGAGCTTGGATTCTATCCGTTTCAAGTCTGACGTAGTATTGCTTGATGTTTGGGTCCAGGTTGGGGGGATTATTACTAAACTCGCTTTGATGTCTTGTGTCTTTATGTAATTTGCTAACTTGCTCCTTTTTATGTTTCATTAGGTTGCTGATCTGTGGACCTGTTAAGGGTCCTCTCAAGTAGTTCATTGCCCATCTCGTATGAAATACGATGGGCTCTTCGCTATGTACATTATGAAGTAAGAAAACCCTGCTGTCCAGTGACCCAATTATCTTCCCAAAGTCAAATGATTTGCCATGCCCTAGTTCTACAGATCTGAGTCCTTCTAACAACCTATCTTTATCGCGCTCCGTCTGAAGTTTCCCGATAAACCAGGTTCCAGTGTTAGTTAGACCTTTATAATCTAGATCTACAGGGTTCTGGGTAGTGAGTACCATCCCAAGTCCAAAAGCTCTTCCCTGTTTCAATAATCTAAGGAGGGGGGTCTTGGAGGGGGGATTGGCTACAGGTGGCATAAAACCAAACATCTCGTCAAAGTAGACTAAAGCTCTGAGGCTAGTGGTACCTGCTTGTCCCTGCATCCAGGTTGAGAGTCGTTCAAGAAGAAGCGTGACGAAAAACATGCGCTCCTCATCTCCCAAATGAGCCAAACTGAATATACTGTGTCTCGGTTTTCCATCATTTCGATAAAGCAGTTTAGATACATTTAGAGGATCCCCGTTCAGCCAGTCACTATAACTCGGAGAGGCGATTATACTATTCATGGAGATGGCCAACTTCATCCTGTCGTCGCTGGGGTAGAAAGTTTCGAGATCAAAAACCCCGAGCCTGTTGAATGGTGGATCCTGTACATTTTGAATCAGCTTCTCTAGGCTAAGATCCTCCTCCCGGGTCCAGTAATGATGCAGAAGACTTGAGATAAGAACTCCTTCCTTGCTTCTGACTGGATCCCTGTTAAGCTTCATTAAGCTCAGGAGGGCCCCGGTTGTGCCAGTAATTAGGTTGTTTAAAGAGTCCTGGTCTTTATTCCTAGGTGCTTTTAGGCTACTTAGTATGTTTACAGAGATCCCTCTGCTTGAGCCCGGTGTATAAATAGTATAATCAACGGAATCAGACAGTTCTCTTATCCTTTTTTCTCCTATACCCCATTTTTCCAGCCCTTCTTTCCAGAGTTCAGCTACCTTGTTCGAGTATTCCTCTAAGGTTAACTTCTTTCTCCTCGCGTCATCTACATTAACCCATTCCTGGAAATCTGATGCCTCAAGCTCTGGGAAATGAAGTAAGTGATTTGTAATATCTCCCTTTGGGTCGATGATAATGGCGGGAACCTTATCAAGTGCCGCTTCCTCTAGTAGGCAGATACAGAGACCTGTCTTCCCGCTTCCAGTCATACCAATACAAACTGCGTGAGTTGTAAGGTCTCTTGCATCATAGTTAACATGCTCTCCGGTTATTTGATCTGTTTCCAGATCATACTCTGAACCCAAGAAGAAGGAGCCTAGTTTCTCAGGAGGAGCTTTCATAAAACTACTTAGAAGACGTAGTTTATTGGTTTTACTAAATAATACTTTAAAAAATGGATAAATTCCATTATGTAGATTGATAGGTCAAGTTCCGGTCTAATAGTTTTTTATACGTAAAATAACCAGTAGGTGGTTATTTCGCGGGAAAAAGAATATTGAAAGAAAATGATTGAAATATTGCTTTTGAAGAATAGTTTTTTGGAAAACAAGCTCCATAGATTATTTTTTCTACTCGGAGGTTAATTCAAATGTATGAGTATTGAACTCCCTGAGGCTAAGGTTCTGGCGCAACAGTTGAATGATGCCATCATTGGCCTCACTATCGAATCTTACGATCTTCAGGATGTTGAGCGTATGATGAAGATAGGTTTCATTAATAAAAATCTAAGTGATTTTAAGTCATTAGTTGGGAAAAGGGTAGAGGAAGTTTTGTCCCGGGGCAACACTATAAGGGTAAAACTTTCTGATAAGATGAATCTCCTAATCGCCCCAGAGTACGGTGGAGTAATAAGTTTCTTGGAAGAGGGTGGAAAGCCCCCAAAATACCATCTGAGACTAACTTTCAAAAACGGAACAATAATGACAACGAGGATAACAAGCATGGGGTTAATCTATTCTATAAGTGATGAGAATCTGGAGGACAACTACATGTATAGGAGAGATTTCCTTTCAGGGGTCTCTCCAGATGAACCAGATTTTACCATCGATTGGTTCAAGGAAACTATCAGAAAAGAAAACAGGCAGCTGAAACCCTTGCTCGTAGGCAAGGATGCCTACCTTATTGGAATAAGTAATGCGACATTCCAGGATGTTATTTATAGAGCTGGGATCCACCCTAAAAGGAAAGCATCTGAACTATCTGAGGAGGAATTTGAAGAACTCTATGACGCTATAACAACAGTGATAGATGAAAGACTAAGACTGAACGGTAAAACAGAGTTCCAAGATATATATGGTAAAAAAGGAGGATACACTCCAGCAATTGGTTCATATATGAGAGATAGCAGGTGCCCGAATTGTGGAACATATATATTAAGAATGTCCCATGGTGGAGGACACGTCTACATCTGTCCAAACTGCCAACCTGAATAGATCCCAGATTGATGGATTTTTAATAATACCTAGGCTTATTTCATCTTGATATTCATGGATTCTGCCCTTTTGGAAAAAATTCTTTACCGAGCTGAAGACTTGGGATGCAAATTTGCTGATATACGATACCAGCGGAGGGAATCAGAAATTATTCAGGTTGACAACGGGACGCTCCAATCTTACTCATCTGATACATTTAGCGGTATAGGAGTCCGAGTTGTGTATGGTGGAAGTATTGGATTTGCTTCAAATTGTGATACATCTGAGAGAAGTCTAAATAAGACACTGGAGTTCGCGGTAAAGAGCGCCAGAGCCCAGATATCTGGAGAAGAGGAACCCTTTAGCACTATACCACTTACCAAAGCAGATGTAAGTTTGAAGATGAAATCGAAGCCTCTTGATGTATCTCCTGAGGAGAAAGTCTCACTCGCTGTTGAAGCTAATAAAGCAGCATTTATCGATGATTCTATAAAGACCTCTTATACAAGGATAGGCTTCATACATAACTTCAAGCACTTTATGTCTCTTGATGGAGCCGAGATTAAGGTTAGAATACCCTTAATCGGTTTAGGCCATCAGAGTGTCGCATCGAGAAATGGTGTTAAAGAGGTAGTATCTGATTCGATAAGTAGATGCAGTGGATGGGAATTACTAGAAGAGACAGATTGGAATATTTTCACTGAGGAACTCTCGAGGCACGCTATGAAAGCAGTAGCCGCTAAATCAGCACCATCAGGAACTTTCCCCGTTATTGTGCATCATGAGGTAATAGGGCTGGTTCTCCACGAAGCTCTTGGCCATGCATGCGAGGGAGATGCAGTGATCAGTAATGCTTCGATACTAAGAGATAAAAGAGGTAAGAGAATTGCCGATGAACAGGTAACAGTGAATGATGAAGGGATAATAGATGGAGGATACTATCATCCTTATGATGATGAAGGTGTAGAAAAAGGAAGAACCGTAGTAATAAAAGAAGGAGTTCTCAAGACTTTTTTAACTGATAGAAAAAATGCTAAAAAACTTGGAGTAGACTCCACTGGAAATGGTAGATTACAGGATTTTGAAAATTTCCCGATAGTGAGGCAAACCAACTTCTATATGGATGCTGGAGATTACAGTCTCGATGAATTGTTTGAGGGAATAGATTATGGGATATACATTAAAGGTAAAGGGGGTAAAGGGGGGCAGGTAGACCCTTCGGGTACTTTTACTTTCGGTGTGGGTCCATCTATTATTATAAGGAATGGAGAGCCGGAGGAATTGGTTCGGGGAGTAGTAATCAGCGGGAACATTCTTGATACTATGGAATCGATTGATGCAGTTGGTAAAGACTTCAAGGTTAAGACAAGTGTATTCGGGGGTTGCGGCAAGGGCGGGCAGTTAGTAAAAACGGGTATGGGTGGTCCAACAGTAAGGGCCCAGAAGATGACAGTAGGAGGAAGAGCCTGATGTTAGCTGAAGAAGCTGTTAAAAAAGCAATTAAGCAGGGGGCAACTGAGGCTGAGGCATACCAAGTTGAAGAAACAAGTATACAAGTCCAGTTCAACTCTGAAGACAAGAATATCAAAACCACGATCTCTAAAGGGTTAGGTGTAAGAGTTTCATTTGGGAAACGGATAGGCCTTTACTCAACTACGATTATTGATGAATCTGAGATCGATGAGGTCATAAATAGAGCATGTAAAATTGCCAAAGCCTCCCCGGAGGACCCTGACTGGGTAAGTTTCAATCAGAAATTTGGGTCAAGTGAGGTTAAGGGATTAGACGATAGTAGAATTTACAGTCTAGGTCCAGGTGACCTTGTGGAACGGATTGACTCAGCCATAGAGCTTATTGATGATTATGATGATAGTGTCAAAGCCTCTTCAGGTATTCTCGCTTCATCCTATGATAAGGTAACCTTAACTAATTCAAGTCAAGAGGAGTTAACCAAAAATAGTACAGGAATATACGGATATATACTAGCAAACGGAGTAGATGGGGAGAAGCACTGTAACGGAACCGATTTTGATTCAAGCAGACAGCTATCGGATTTCAGCTATGATAAAATCGCTCATAATGCCTCAGAAAGGGCTCACAAATTTCTGGACGCTCATCAAATACAAGGAGGTGAGATGCCGGTTATAATTCGGAATAAGGTCTTCGGTAGCATAATGGGTGTAATGTTGAAAAGTGCCATTAATGCTGACTTCGTTCAGAAAGGATCCAGCCCGCTAACTGACAAGATAAATAAAGAAATAGCAGCCGATGAGATCAATATAACTGATAATGGGATGCTAAATGGGGGAATAAATTCCCAGCCCTTCGACGATGAGGGCCACCAAACACAGAAAACAGCTATAATCAAAGAAGGTATCCTCAGGAATTATATTTATGACCACTACACCGCCCAAAAAGATCAAACAGAATCCACAGGAAACGGATCACGTAGCTATAAGTCACCAGTTAAACCCTCAGTTTCAAATCTAATACTCCATGAAGAAGGTGTTAATGTCGAAGAATTAATTGAGGATACAAGAAAAGGAATATACATAGAATCAGTTATCGGGGAATGGTTATCCAATACAGTCAGCGGGGAACTGAACGCTACCGTAACACACGGATATTTAGTTGAAAAAGGAGAGTTCAGCAAACCTGTTAAAGGATTAGTAATAGCGGGAAATTTCTACGATATACTCAAAACAGGGATTACTGGATCAGGAAACGACACTGCCAATAATAACGGGATATACTCACCAACAGTAAAAATATCAAAACTCTTTGTGGCAGGAAAATAATACCTTAAAAACCAAAATTTAGATGTAATCATAATTGCTTTGTTCAAATAAAATTCAAAATATGTGTTTATATATCTAAATCATCGAAAACCCGAAGGTTTTCTACTCACAAAACTAATTAAGTCTATTAGAATCTTTTGTAACTAAAATTCGATAAAATAATGGAATAATATGGTTAATTTAGCTTACTTGGCTCATATATGAATCAAGAATATTCTTTGCTTTATCTGTAAGCCTTAGACGACATCCTCTATGAACATAATAGTGTTCTAATATACCTACTTTTACTAGTTTTTGACATTGAGGGCTTGAGAAAAAATCCGAGGCCAGACTTCCTTTCTCGATGCTCTTTAGTTCCTTCTTATAGAAGAAGATGAGGTTAAGGAAGCTCTGCTCGGCCTCGGGTGATTACACTTAGTCCACCTCTTTAGTTAACTCACTTAGTATTGCTATTAGTATCTTCATCTGCTCAATATACTGATTGGTTGTCAGTAGAGCATAGGTTGGTATCTCAGACATGCTTTTAGCGAGCATCTGGACTTTTTCCGTGGTCTGCACGGTTTCCGGGATTTTCTCTTTTCTCCACATTTTGCTCAAGATAAAGAATCAAATATCTAAATTTATCTAGTCGCTTGAAATAATCAGAGAATCTAAAATAGATACTAAAAAATTATAATCTATTATTATTCAAATTTGTATTTTTATTAATTAACAATTATAAGAATATTATTAC
>WJIV01000137.1 GCA_014730055.1 Candidatus Bathyarchaeota archaeon | reverse complement strand
TGCATTAAACTTTGCTGTAGATTACGATGGAACACCTATAAGTGTACGAGCTGGTTCTCATGAAGAAGCTTGGGGTAAATCCATCAATGACTTGGGTGCTACCTATGAGATAGAAACATCCGAATCTGCGGATATCACGATCATAAGCGCAGGGGGAATATCTCATGACTTTAACCTATACAGAGCTCTATGGTCCCTTGAAAACGCATCGAAGGTAACCAAAAGAAATGGCACCATAATATTAGCTGCCGAATGCAGCGAAGGACTAGGTGCAGAAGCATTTACAACTTTATCAAGAGTAAGAGAACTTTCAGAGTTCGAAAGAAGGTTTACTTATGGAGCTGAGATGCTAAGAAACTTGAAAAGAATTACAAAAACTAATAAAATAGTTCTAGAGTCGACTCTTCCCAACTATTTAACTGAGCCTCTTGAGTTAAGTTCCGCAAGGACACTCAATGAAGGTTATCAGAAAGCGATCAATGAGAGAAGAGGACAAAAAACACTAATAATTCCATATGGATGTACTACAAAAATCATCAAATAGTCAAGACCTAAAAAGGTAATAACGCAACCAAAGTTAATGCCATTATAAGGAAATAAATCAGCATGCCAAGTTTTCTAGACATGCTGAGTGGAGACAAATCATCTAAAGGTTCAATTGACTCGTTTCCACGCATAAGAAAGAAAGCCACGACAACACCCATGAATACATATCCACTAAGAATTAAGAGTAATATTCCTGCTACACTCACAATCTTATGAGTTTCCTTACCTACTAAGGCCCTTATAATGTGTCCTCCATCAAGTTGCCAGCTAGGTATCAGATTAATGAAAGTCAGAACACAGCCAACCCACGATGCGAATGCAACTGGGTGCATTACAAGAGTCATGCCATCTGGAGCTGGTTTTATCCAACTTGATAATACCTCTAATAAAACAGGCATAGGTATCTGTTGAAAACGGACATCAGGAAAAACTACCATCCATTCAGTGATCTGCTGAGTTGGGACAACAAAACTGAGATTTAACCCAATTATCCCAATAATGGTAGTTACCATAAACCCAACAAGAGGCCCACTCAAACCCAAATCGAATAATGCGTCCCGATTTAAAGGAGGCTCACGCTGAGTTATTACAGCACCAAAAGTACCTCCCAAGCCAGGTGGAGCAGGGATGAAGTAAGGCATACTTGAGTCTATCCCCTTTAAGAGAGAGACAGCTTTATGACCTAATTCGTGCAACCCGAATATTGTGATTATTGCAAAAGTAAAAAGAAGAGCATTGAAGAATACCGGAGTTCCTTTCATAAGGTCTTGAGTCAGAATCGGGTTATTACTCCTGAGAAAGCCATCTAAAAATACGGTTACCAAGGTCGCTGCAAAGAGCAAAATATTCCTATGTTGACTAGGCTCAACGTTTTCTTTGGATTTCTTGAGAATTGAGATCTGATAATTGGATACAATCCACCTTAGCCTAGGAAGATAACCATATGGCTTAATCTCCTCAGCCAAATTCTTGAATGCGTTTTTAATTAGATATTGCTGATAGCCTTCACCACGAGGTCTAACAATAAATGTTGGTGTCGTTCGCTCCCAGTAAGATTTACCCACCTCGAAGTACCTTTCTACAGCTTTGACATATATTGGGTCCATTCTATTTTGCTCTGAAGTTTCTTGACGCATCTAAGGGATTTAGAAGAATTGCGACCTAAAAATAATACTTGTCTATAGTCTATCGATTTATTTAAATCTCGTAAAATATTCCTTGAAGGGAGAAGTTTGAGCGAGTCGGGGTATACAGTACGAAAATTTAAGCGAGAAGACTTGGAAAGAGTTATGCGCATAAACGAGGAATGCCTCCCCGAGAACTATAGCAGCTATTTCTATCTCGGCTTATACGAGAAATATCCTGAGACCTTCCTTGTAGCAGATACAGAAGAACAAGTGCAAGGTTACATTATGTGCAGAATAGAGAGAGGCTGGTCAAAGATTGGCAACCTCATTCCTGTGAGACTTTGTCACATTGTCTCCATCGCTGTAATGCCTGATTATAGGAGGAGAGGAATTGGAGAGAGTCTTATTATTGAGGCGATGAAAAGGGGTCGTGAAGCTTATGGAGCCAATGAGGGATACCTTGAGGTAAGAGTCAGTAATGATCCAGCTATAAAACTGTATGACAAACTAGACTTCGAGCAGGTAAAAAGAAATTATGGATACTACCTAGATGGAGAAGACGCCTGGGTAATGGCGGCAAATTTAGATCGTTTTTAGGAAATATTATAACCCACAGTTCATAAATGTTTTAGATAACCTTGGATCAAGTAGATATATTCAGTCTTATCATAATACTTTTCTCTATTGGAGTATTCTACTGGTTCGGCAAGTTTACGATGAAGCTTATTAAACAACATTATGATATTAACCCACTTCTTTATGAACTTGAGGAATCAGAAAAGAAAAAAAGAGGCTAACAGCTTTCGGTAGATATTTAGCTTCCCATGTATTTAGCCCTTAGAATAAAACATGAGGGGCAGTGCCTTAATTCCTTGGAGAGAAGTGAGTTCCTGGAGCTGTGTAGCTTGCGGAAATTGTTGCATAGGGTATCGTGTCCCTTTGAAAATGGAAGAGATGGTTTTAATCAATAGCCGTTTTGGTTCACAGGTAATGGAATTCGGACTAGGAAAGGCTTATCTCAAAAACAGACCAGATGGTAGATGTGTGTTTCAGAAACCTGTAATGAATCGTTGGATATGTACTTTGCAGGGCAAGAAGCCTACTGCTTGCCGCTTATTTCCATTTCGCATGCATAAAGAACCCGTTTATAAACACGGAGAAAACGCTGAGATAGACATCAATGGAAAAAAGATCTATCTATATATGGATCCTGCGTGTAATGGGGTTATCACAGGTAAACCCAGTAATAGGTTCCGAAATCAGATTGTCCCTGAGATAATAAAGATAGGAATGGGCTATCCAGTAAAACAAAGATACACAACATCCAAAAATATTAATTGGAGACCTATCTAGGAAAAATATTAACTAGCTATCAATAATTCTTCTTCTGAGTAAAGATGAATAATAATCTTGTTGTTGCCGGATCAGAGATACAGCCAGGTGAAAAAAGACATGATGTTTTAGAGATCAATAATTTTTTCGCTGATGGTCAATCCATTGAAATCCCATATACGGTATTTCATGGTTCGGAGCCTGGAAAAACGTTGTACATCCAGGTGGCTCAGCACGGCTCTGAGGTTATGGGGTTAGATGCCATTAGAAGGCTTGTAAAGGAAATTGATCCAAATGAAATGGAGGGAAGCCTTATATACTGTCTTCCCAACCCCCTCGCTTTCAGAGAGCGTGTAAGAGCAACTATTTTTGACCCAAAACCAGGAGGTATGAACAGAATTTGGCCTGGAGACCCAGAAGGCAGTCTTACTGAAAGGATGGCTCACAAAATATGGACGGAGTTAGTACTTCACGCTGATGCAGTCGTAGACCTACACACAGCCTCTGATTATTGTCCGGTCTGGGTTTTCTATGAACCTGAGGGTGTAAGTGAGTGCACTCCAGAGGGTATAGGAGCTAAAGCGGAGGATATGGCGAGGTTATTCGGTGCACCAATTCTGTATGCTGAGATGGAGGATTATGGAGGACGAAAAACTCTTAGAGCTCAGTGCGTCGATAATGGAATACCTGCTATTGTACCAGAACTTGGTGGACATGGTAAATTTGATAAAGATATTATAAAAATGACGCATCGTGGTCTTAGAAATATCTTGATTGATCTGGAAATTATTGAAGGTATAATAGATCTACCTGAAAAACAGGTTAAACTAGAGTGGAAGTCAGATCCAAAGACCTATGTGGCTCATGCTAACCAAGGAGGAGTCTTCATTCCAGATGTTAAACTCGGTGATATCGTAGTAGAGGGAGATAGATTAGGATTTATTTATAGTCCTCGTACATTTGAGACAGTTGAGCAGATATTGGCACCACAAGATGGATATATTTTCACTATAAGACAAAATCCTGTTGTTCATCAGGGGGATAGTCTGGTTAGTGTACCAAAGGTAATGAAATGGCTTGAGAACTAGCTGTACAATAGTTTTCCCATTTTAATATCATTACCAAACTCATTTAAAATATAGTTCCAGTGACTCATCTTGATTACACCTTCTTTTTTTAAATCCACATCTTTCACAGACCTTAATAGCTCTTTTATTATGACTTACCACATCTAACTCTATTTTCTTAATGCTCTTTGAGGAAGACATAATTAACATGTAATTTGTTTGGCTTGTACCTAATCCTAGATCCTGGTAATCATCGTGGACAGTTATTCCAAAGGTGGCTTTATGTCTGTAGCAATTCTGATCAAAAAAACTTAGGGTCGATGATGAAATTACTCTATGACCACCATCAGGATTCTCAAGTATACCTAATAGAGGGAGGATTCTCTCATAATCTATATTATTAAACCAGCCCTCAACTCATTCACGAGTGAAAGGTATAGGGAGAAATTGAAGGGTCTCAGGGGAAAGAGAGGAAAACATATCCCAAACTGCTTCAAGATCTTCCTC
Source organism: Candidatus Bathyarchaeota archaeon (assembly GCA_014730055.1). Next base: position 11,357 of record WJIV01000137.1, on the reverse strand, counting down.
TGTTTCGGGTCTTAGCTTAACCAAGTTTCCATAACTTAGCTGTACCTTCTTTGAACTTCTCCAGAATTCATTAAGAGGCATGAGATAAAATCAGGTTATGAATATTAAAGGTTAAATTTTATGATTGTTAAAATAGTCTTTAATTACCTCAAGTAGCTCAGGTTTCTTCAGAATTTCTACTGTTGCTAGAGCCATAACCTTGGCACCTATCTCAACACCCTTATCTCCTGATGAGGTTATAGTGACATCAGCAAAGTCGGTACTGTGCATTGCCATATCCTCATTTGTTATTCCGATCATAGGATGGATGCCTGGAACTATATGAGTTACATCAGCGAAATCTGTACTCCCACCTGGAGGCTGCATTATAGATTTTGTAATATCCTCTACTTTAACATCGAGCTCTTTAAACAGTTTGAGGAATAAATCTTCTAAGGGCTTATTACGAATATTTGATTTTAAGCCCTGACTAATTTGAATCTCAACAGTGCATCCTGTAGCCATTGCTGACCCTCTGGCGCTTTTTTCCACCATGTCAATAAGGGTCGGAATATATGTATCATCGCTACTTCTAACGCCAAACTGTAAGACCGCTCTGTCAGGTATTACATTTGATGCAAGCCCACCTTCTTTTATGATCCCATGTATAACCGCATTAGCGTCTCTTCTCAACTGCTGCCTATTTGCATGAATAGCAATGTATGTGAGGACAGCTGCGTTCAAAGCATTGACCCCCTCCTGAGGATCAGCAGCAGCATGGCTTGTCTTACCATGGAATTCAAGATTTATTCCTTTAACAGCTAGAAAGTTGGCGGAAACAACTGTCTTCCCAGTCATAGGATGGATCATGAAACTTACATCAACATCATCAAAGACACCATTTTTTACCATCCTCACTTTTGCACCCCCACTGGGCCCGTGTCCTTCCTCCGCTGGAGTGCCAATTACCCAGATCTCTCCTTTGAGTTCATCCATTAATTTACTTACTGCGATTCCAGCTCCAACACCAGCGGTTCCAATAATGTTATGCCCACAACCATGTCCGACTCCGGGTAGTGCGTCATACTCTGCTAAGATCGCTATTATTGGACCGTCTGAATCTTTTTGATAGACAGCTTTGAATGCTGTATCCATCCCAGCAAATGGATACTCAACCTTAAAATCATGCTTTTTTAATAGGTCAACTAACAATTTACTTGATTCGTATTCTTCGCTTCCTAGTTCTGGATTTTCACCTATTTGATTTTTGACTTCAATTAGGCTTGATAAAATTTCTTCTACATTTTGTTTTGCCTTTCTTTTCAGTTCAATTGTATTGGACATGAAGAAGAATAGTAAGAGTGTATAAGATAAAAATTACCACGAAAATAATCTTGAAATTTTTTTTAAAAATTTAGCTATTGTCTTTTATAAACTGTTATCAATATTCCAAACAATGTAAGTGCCCCTCCAAGTATAACCATTAAAGTTGGTATCTCGTCAAGGAAAATATATGCTAATATTGAAGCACCTACAGGCTCACCCAAAAGACTCAGAGATACAACAGGAGCTTCAACATACCTAAGGGCCCAGTTGTAGACGGTATGACCAAATATCATAGGTACAATAGCGATTATTATAAACAAAACATACTCCTTTGTACTAAATCCAGTGATTTGTGTTTCAGTTAAAATGGAGGCTGTAAGTAATGTAATTGCTGACGTGAAGTAAACAGGAGTTACATAAGTTGTTAGGTCAAGTTTCTGCCTTAATGTTCTACCTCCAAGAATGTATAATCCTAACATTATGCCACCGATGAGTGCTAGCATATCGCCATAGAGATTTAGATCGCCTAAACCAGCATCCCCGATAGCTATGATGGTGGCTCCACTAATTCCTAAAATAATTCCAATTATTGTTCTCATTGAAACTCTTTCACCGAGAAAAAAGTGGCTTATCAAAGTGACGAATATTGGATCGATATGAACGAAGATAACCGAGCTAGCTACGGAGGTAAGATTGAGGCTTGTTATCCAAGAAGCAAAGTGTACCGCTAATATTAATCCAATAAGGATTAACATTAAACTTCCTCTCAAACCAAGTTGGCGTATCTTACTTGGGCCACTGTTATAGAAAAAATAAGGTGACAAAATTATCGTGGAAAACAACATTCTGTAACTAGCTATACTCAGTGGGGGGGCACTGCTCATTTTTATTAGTATACTTGCAGTACTAACGGCAATTATACTTACAAGTATGGCCAAATTGGGGGAAATAGGAGGATTATCTTCCATAACCTATGTATGACTCGACTAGACTATATAATATAAGATAAAAAGGGTGGCTGAGGATCTTAATCTTCTTTTACTAGACTGAAAAGAAGATCTATATCCATCTCAAGAGCTGCGACCGGCATCTCTAACTCCCAGCTTGAGAGCACCTTTGGATGTATCTCACCTACCCAACATATTTCCTTGTCATTAACAGTAGCAGTAAATTTCCTACCTTCTATGAAACAGTTCCATCCACTCTCGTTAAGATCAACTTCAATTTTCAAGTTTTCAAGTATGCCGTTCATCATTGCTTTTATCTCACTAAAATTAGCTTTTGCGTGACACATCACAATTGATAGTCGACGTCTGGTTGTTGCACCTGTCGCTGAATCCGGATCGAGAACCACCACATCGTCTACCTCGTAAAGGTTCTGAGGATAGGGATGATGTTTGTTAAAACTCAGTATTTCCATCAAGCTTGGTAGAAGCCAGTTTCTCAAGCTGTCGTACGCTTCCATTTTTGGATTTTCTGTCTCGCAGATAGGCTCCTCAGGCATGTTCATCATATGGAAAAGCTTCTCCTTATTACTCATCATGAAGGTTACCACTTCAATAAGCCCGAATCCCACCAAGAAATTCCTTAGTTTCCTGCTGAAAATCTCAAGGGGATCCTCCCCCGCCTCACTGTAAATATCTGGAATCTCCGGTATGAAATTATCATAACCATATGCAATGGCAACATCCTCGACAAGATCTATTGGGTGCATAATATCTGCTCGGTAGCAGGGAATTTTCACCAATAGTTTTGAATTCTGGATCATAGCTCCATGTCCCATCTTTTCGAGTTCTATAGCAGTTTCTTTAGGTGTAAAACTGGACCCTAATGTCTTGTTTACATAGCTGTTATCCAATTCCAATTCCCAAGGATCAAGATCGGGTGTTATTAACACCTCCCCATTGGGGTAGTGGTTATGCACTTGATATATCTCAGCCCCTCTATCTGCCAAAGTTGTGCATATCACATTCAGTACTTCAGTTATCGCTTTAAGATCTGTACCCGTTACGTCAATGAAAAGTTCTCTAGTTACCTCATCAACACGTGTATATTCACCATTAATTATTGGAGGCATAGAGAGCACCATTCCTTTATCATCAAGAATCATGGGATATTCGTCAAATCCTTCCACAGTCCAGGCGTATTCTTTTCCCTTTGGTATCTCGTTAAGTATTTCCTTTAGATTCTTCTCGAACCTCTCACCAAGAGGTCTGAAGGTAAACTCCGGAGATTTTGTTGTATAGGTTACTGGAAACTGAACCGGTTTTAAGTTATGCAAACCTATTGCGACCTTTCTTCTCCTTCTTCCATGAGTAACATGCAGTTTTTCCTGCATCTGGATTAAACTTCGTATAAGAGGATCATTGAAATCCACTTTTTTTACGACAGCTGTCACAAAAAATGGACGGACGTTCTGTGTTTTCTCGTCAATATTGACTATATAATCTGATTCCATAACTGGATAATCTCTTAATCCAGTCCTATAACCTGTCCACGAGGCATAAGCTCTAGCCAAACCTTCAATGCTCAGTAAATCGGGTCTATTAGGGAATACCTCAAGGTTAAAACCATCCTCATAGACACCCTCCCAGCTTGTCCCCATCATTGGGATTCTATCCCTTAGTTCTGATACAGTCACTTTTCTTCCGAGTAGATCCTCGAAATCCTTTAGATTGACTTCAATAACCGGCATTATTACTCACTCCATCCAAAGCTTTGCGTCCCTCAGTAAACCAATATCATTACTGTATAGTTCCTTAATGTTCGCTACCTTGTAACTCTGCATTACTAATCTATCAAAACCTGGGCCCCAGGCTAATACGGGAACATCTATTCCAATTAGTGGTTTTACTACTTCAGGTCTGAACATCCCCGCACCAAATAGCTCCATCCACTCTCCTCTTTCCTCTATCCATACCTCCGCTTCCATACTCATCTCTGTATAGGGGAAATAACCTGGTCTAAACCTAAATCTCTCGAGACCCAATCCTTCAAGGTAAGCTTTGAGATAACCCTGCATATTTCTGAAGGTTACCCCCTCTCCGATCACTATGCCATCCGTCTGGTAAAACTCAGCCAAATGATTCCAGTCTATTGTCTCATTTCTAAAAACTCTTCCAACGCTGAAGAATTTACCAGGTAGATCTTCAGGAGATAACTTGGCAATTTGATTAACACTTAAACTTGTTGTATGAGTTCGTAATACAGTACGTGCTGCGAATTCTGGGTCCCATTTGTATTGCCAGCCTGTAGAACCGGTAGTCCAGCCAGATTCATGGGTTAATCTTACACGTTCAACCATCTCGCTCTCGGGAAGCCTTCCTTTGTATGGTCTTCTCATATAGAATGTATCAGCAAGATCTCTAGCCGGATGATCCTGCGGTTGATAAAGTGCGTCAAAGTTCCAGAAATTAAGTTCGAGATACTCTCCCTTCATCTCTTTAAAGCCCAGTTCTACCCAAAATCGCCTAATGTAATCAATAACTTGACTTATGAAATGCCTCTTTCCAGGGTTCAGACTGGGTGCTGGAAGATGAATGTCATACCGCTGGAACTGTGCTTCTTTCCAATCCTCACTGGCAAGCATCTCAGGAGTCAACTGAGTTATCAATTTCTTTGAGTGTATCTCTTGTAACTTTGGCGCTACTTTTTTTCCAAACTCAGTTATTGTAACATAACGTTCAACTTGCTCAGTCTTATCTACTAACTTACGCCTGATTAATTCATCAATTACCTCGAGCTGCTCATCTGAGAATTGTTCAGCCTCCAGAGTTCCTGATTTCTGTAATGCCTCCAATATCTTGTTCTCGGGTATTTTTTCTATTTTTCTACCCTTTGGAGTCAGCGTTATGACCCCTTTTTCAATATCTGCCCAGCCTCTTCTTCTAACCCATACTAGTGCAATATTTAGATTCTCAAAAGATTCTTTAAGATCACTAATTTCCCTGGCACCATCTTCTAACATTTTTCTTAGGTTCTGCTCAGGTAAGCCTTTAACAGCGTATAGTTGTCCTTCTTCTGTTAATTCAAAAAATTGTGAGACCTCTTCCTTAAATGAGACAACTCCTTTCGTCTCTGCCCACCCTGACGCTTTCTCAACTGCGTCCTTGCTAAGATCGGTTTCCCTACTAAGCTCTTTTGTAGTCGCCGTACCCCGGTCTACTAATGCCGCGAGTACCTTCCGTTCATTCTCGTGCAGTATCTCTGCAACTTCCATGGGTTTCATAGGTCTCACTAACCTACCCATATGGCGAGGACCATAGTTTTAAAACTATACTCTATAGAACATCTATCTGTATTCTAAAAGTAATCAGTTAACTTTTTTTGCGTAAGTATATGCCTTAGTAGAGGTCCTGTCTCAATCCATTTTTTCAATGGTATAGTAAGCCGATCCATTACTCGTTTTAGAGCTTTGTCCAATGTATCGTATCTATTTGGCTCCTGCCTCATAGCATTGCGAACATTCTCTCGTACCTGCCAGACACCAACAGGTAGAATGTAGTCGGGGTAAGCTTCACGGAAGATAAAAACCATAGCTTGGCGACTAACCTTTTCAAGGTGCTCTAATACAGCTAACTTTCCACTATAGTAACATCCTCCCATTGAAGCATATTTTGATCTACCGTCATATGGTTCCCAGTCTGCTACTATTGCTACATTATCCTCGTCAGGATTCCAAAGGGTATTTGGGTACCAAGCTTCGTATGCCTGATAAGCCCATGCATCTGGGACAAGTAAAACTTCAAATCTGTTTCCTATGTAATCTGATTCGTAAACTTCAAAGTGGTTGATAAGTGGATAATCTTTTATCTTATTGGTTAGGAATTTCCCAAGAAGGTCATCTACTGCTGTAATACTCCATCTTGTTGGAACTAATTTTCTATTTTTCTCTATTCCAAAGCTTCCCATACTAAATGCTCGCATTATACTGCTAAGAGGCAAACCATCTTCGTAGAGCTTTATACTAGCCGGTGCGGCCTTTAGATCACCGTCATAATGATATTTCTCCATTTTCTGGTTCCACTTAATATAACCGATATCAACATTTTCAAGGGGGGCAGTTGGACCTATTGGCTGTATATCCCCGCTAAGGTAGAATCTTTTAGAGGGCTTCTTTGTGAGCTTCATCTCTGTTTCTACATAGTGCTCAGCCAAGGCAAGTTCACGAGTCTTATCAAGGAGATTACCCGCCTTCCACGGCTTTTTTACATTGACTGGGGTCATTCCACGGATTAATTGGCTCCTAAAGTATATGATCTCATCAATACTCTTACCGAACCATTGTTCTGGTGTATCCAATATCCGAGTATCCCCATAGTAGGTTGGAGAAAGAGGTCCTATCTGAACATTTGGGTAACCAAATCTACCTACAAATACACTGGGAGGACTACTTCCATCAATCTCAGTATTTTTTACACTTTGGAACATCTCAGTAAAGGCTCCTAATCGTGCCATTATAGGGCAGCTTGTTTTACCACAAAGCATCTTACCACCCTTGCATACACTACATAAACTCTGGCTTGGAGCTTGAAGTCTGAGCATATCCTTAGTAATATCAAGACCTGAGGCGATATTGGGATCAGATTGAACCATATCCCTAATCCACCTGTTTTTTGCCTTAAACTTAGTAGTGATTTGCTTACCCATCAGTAGTACTAGTGCAATGGTGTTAAAAATAATTAAGGTCAGAGAATAGAGGGAGAGTTAAGTGAAAATGGATGAAATAATGGTCAAAAATGTAAATATTCCAAGCGGAAAAGACTGTCTCAAGGGCAGAATATATTTACCTAACAATAATGGTGCGCATCCTACAATAGCTATTTGTCATGGATATCCAGGAGATACGAAGAATATGGACCTAGCAGAAGAATTAGCGTTTAATGGTTATGTCACGTTAATTTTTTTCTATAAAGGGGGTTGGGGAAGTGCTGGGAATTGGAGCTTTTCAAATCTGGATCCAAGCACCATAGATGCGATTTCATATCTTAAAAGACTACCTTATGTAAATCCCGAGAGGATTGGTTTAATAAGTCATAGTATGGGTGCATTGCCCCTTACCAAGCGGTTAGCAGAAGACGAGAAGCTAAAGACGGGAGTATTAGTTTCTCCAGCTGCTGATCTGTCACTGTGGATAAGGGAAGAAACTATCGATACGATGGTCCCAATATTTCTACATATGGCAGAAGGAAAACTCAAGGGATTAAATGAGGAATCCTTGAGGATTGGAATGAAAAAGGCAAGAAAAGAACTTAATCCAAAAGACAACATCAAAAAAGTCAATAGACCAGTTATGATTATCGTAGGCTCAAATGATCAAGTCACTTCACCCAAGAGTTGTAGAGAGCTCTTTGAAGAAGCTAACGAACCTAAGGTGTATATCGAGGTTGAGCATGCAGATCATGGATTTAGTGAACATAGATATCAATTAATGAATCATGTTCTTGAATGGCTCAAGGAACAGCTTTAGACTAATAGATGGTAAGGGATTCTATGTCCCTCGGGTAGTAAGTAAGCCACTCACATCCATCCTCATTTAAAAGTAGAGTATCACTATGTCTGAACCCAGCAACTCCTAACTCGTAAATCCCTGGTTCAATACTCACGACCATCCCTGGTTGGAGTTCTTCGTCATTACCTTGATCCAGGTACGGCGGTTCGTGACCCTGGACCCCAATACCATGTCCTGTATGATGTCTTACGAGATCCCAGTATCCTGCCTCTTTGAACACTTTGTTTGCTGCTTTATCTACATCAGCACATGTGTTACCTGGTTTAAGTGCATCAACAGCAGCATCTTGAGCTCTCACCATGACATTGAATAGCTTCTCCTGTTTTGCATTGGGCTTTCCTACTATCATTGTGCGTTCCAACTCGGAGCCATAGCCTCCGACATCTGCTCCAGCTCCTGTTACTAAAACATCACCTTCTTGGATGTACCTGTTAATACTTATGCTGTGTGGCATAGCGCTTTTCCAGCCTACTTGACCTCTGAATCCTGCACTTGCTGCACGTGTGCCTTTAATAGTTATATATTCAGGTCCTAGTGTTCTTTTCATAGCGCTAGTTGCATCCAGAGTAGCCATTAGGCTTACTTCAAGGTCCCATATTCCAGGTACGGTATATTCCTGAAGATATTGATGAGCTAAATTACCCCATTTAGCTGACTCCTTAATCAATTTAACCTCTTCATCGCTTTTGATTAATCTCATATCCCATATGAACTGGGCATCTTTAACAAATTCAGCCTCATCTAGAATCTCATTTAAAGGATCTCCGATATACCCCATAGTTCCACCCGCACCGCTTGGATTATCTGTACCGATCTTTGCCCTCTCATACCCTAACTCACTCAGCCAACCTGCGAAACTATGCATTGGGTGAGTCTCGCCGGGATAATCTAGGTAGGTATAGCAGTCACCAATTATTGATGTCTGCTCACGTAAATGGTCTGCTTCAAGTAAAGGACCCATAAAAATCGGCTTACCATCAGGTTCTATTAACAAAGCCGCAGGTCTTTCTGTAACCATATGGTAGAAATTACTGAAATAAAAGATACCTACACCACTAGTGACAAAATATGCATCAAATTCTTCCTCTTGCATATGTTCACGAAGAACCTCAATCCTTCGTTCATATTCCTTCCAACTTATCTTGTATCTAGTCATCTCAAATACACAAAATAAGAACTAGATCATAGCTATAATACCACCGCAAATTGGAGAATTTATCAGCATAAATTTTTTTATAAAAGTTTAGTGGGACCTTTTCAGTTGATTTAGTGGTGGTTTAGCGTCTTCTGGTAGGGGCGATTTATACTCTCTTCCTGTCATTTGTTTAGCCCATTCATCTTTTACTCTCTTAAGAATCTGGCTATTATGCATAAGATCAATAACTGATCCTGCCATTACTTTGCTAGCAAATATAGTGGATTTATGGCCTATACTCATACCATTCGATGCGACATTTTGCCAACTATGTCCTGGTGCACCAACTATAGTGTAAACTGTTCTGAACTGAACAGTTGGAACATTCCAAGCCACGTCGGCTACATCGCTACTACCACCTCCTTTAGTTCCCTGACCTACTGGGTCGTATATTCGTGTATTCAGGTTTACATCCATTAGTTCCATGGCATCTGGAAGATGACTTTTCATAAGAGCTATCTTCTTTTTTTCCCTCGGTATAGTTTTAGCCATTTCTGCTGCGAATTGTTCCTCCTCCTCATCGTATTCAGGGGCACCAACAAGCCTCATATTATCTATAGCAATGTCTCCCAAGACCCTATTCTCCATCCCGTTGTGGACCCCTGATAAGAAACTGACACTGTGAGTAGTTCCAACCATCTTATCAGCTCCATCTGCAATATCAAGGATTTTATTATAATACATCTCAACTAATTCACGTTCAGGAGCTCGCACATAATACCAGCTTCTTGCATAGGGTGGCACTACGTTAGGCTCATGTCCACCATCCTCCACTACATAATGAATACGAGTTTCTTGTACAACATGTTCCCGCATATAATTTACACCTATATTCATGAGCTCTACTGCATCCATTGCTGACACACCCATCTCTGGGCTACCCGCAGCATGACTAGCTTCACCAAAGAACTCAAACTTAACGCTATTCATGGCGTTTCCGCTCCGTAAACTAACGCCATTAAAACTGCTAGGATGATGACCTAGGCAGGCATCAACACCATTAAAAGCACCTTCTTTGACCATAAACACCTTACCCACTAAAGTCTCCTCTGCGGGACAGCCGAATACTTTTACAGTTCCCTTAACATAGTTTTCTTCCATAGCTCTCTTTACTGCGATCCCACCTGCGAGGGCAGTAGTAGCATACCCATTGTGGCCACAACCATGACCTGCACCACCTTCTTTTAATGGCTCTCTGTATGGTAGAGGCTTCTGACTAATTCCAGGGAGGGCATCCAATTCCCCCATTATTCCAATCACGGGTTTGCCCTGTCCATAAATAGCTATAAAAGCGGATGGCATTCCGGCGACTTCTTTTTCAACCTTAAATCCTTCTTTCTCCAATCTCTCGATTAGAATATTGGCAGTTTCTACCTCCTGGAGCCCTACTTCTGCAAGTTCCCAGATTTTTTGATGAATATCGAGGATCATCTCTTGATTTTCTTCAATCCAGTCTAATGCAACTTTCTTACCTTTGAACATTTTAAACAATACAAAGTACTCTGAAGTAGTATATGCAGGTAACGATCATGATCCCCTTGAAGAGGCTTATTTTAAATCAACAAGGATCTATATTAAAAGAAGTAAACGGTTGCCTTCTTGGTAAATTCTTTTTACTGTATATTTTGAATTGATTAGATTCTTGTTAATAAACGAGATATCCTCTTCAGATAGAGGTTTACTTGTATCGACTTTTAAAGAATATAGTGCTGCATCCGGATCGAAGATATCAACCCCTTTTCTATTTGTTACGGAGACATCGAAGTCATAATAGCCTAAATGAACCAGTGCTCCATCCGTTAGCCGTTTAATTTGGGTTCTATTTTCTTCAATAAGGGACTTTATAGTATCCACTCAATCACCATTGGAACGACGTCTAATTTCTGCTTGAATATTCTTTATTTGGTCTTCGGTTAGCTCTATCCCAAATCTATTTTTTAGATTCCTCTTGATCTCACTAGCGTCCTTTGATCCAACAGCGGCTTTGGGAATTATATTACACATATCCTCTGTATAATTCCAGGGAAATATTACCCAGCGCCATTTTATCTCTTCAGCAAAATAATCTGGTATAAATTCACTATTTTCAATATGACGAAGAGCCGCTGTCTTAATTTCGTCTGGTGTTTTCTGCTTAACATAGTCTACTGCCAGTTCCATGCTCTGACCGGTATCGGTAATATCATCAACTATGAGTACTTTCCTTCCACTAAGGTCAATGTCGAAGGCGTATTTGATCCTAGCTGAACCATCAGGTGTTGCAGTGACACCCCAGTGTTCCACCTTAAGACTTACTAAATCTTTAATCCCGAGGTGATCACAGAGGACTCTGCTTAAAACCCAACC
>WJIV01000136.1 GCA_014730055.1 Candidatus Bathyarchaeota archaeon | reverse complement strand
GATTTCTTTAGACTTCATACTTCATCAGGATGGAGGATACTTCCTTTCAACAATTTTGGATTAGATAGATATGACTGAGATAACAGGTTCCAAGGCATACGTAAAGACCCTCGAGAGTGAAGGAATAAAGCATATTTTTGGGATAACAGGAGCTGCTTTAATACCAATCTGTGATGAACTGCTTGACAGCGACATTAGATATGTCCCTGGGATTCATGAACAGGGCAGCGCTCACATGGCTGATGGTTATGCAAGGGTTTCCGGTACGCCTGGGATTGTTCAGGTAACAAGTGGTCCCGGAGCAACAAATATTGTCACCGGAATAGCTACAGCTCAGCTTGACAGCAGTCCAGTCCTTGCAGTTACAGGGCAGGTTCCCATGAGCATGGTGGGTACAGATGCTTTCCAGGAAGTAGATATCATTGGAGTTACCGCGAGCATAACTAAATGGAATCATCAAGTAAGAGACCCTAAAGGAATACCATGGGCAATAAAAGCCGGTTTATATGTTGCGGGTACGGGTAGAAGAGGAGCTGTTCTAATCGATCTACCAAAGAACGTCACTGATGAAAAAGCAGAAATGGATTTTGAAGTTGATATAGACTTCCCCGGATATAGGCCAATAATAGAGCCAGATCCTCAAGAACTAGACTGGGCCTCAAAGATACTTAATGAAGCTAAAAGACCTGTTATAGTAGCTGGAGGCGGTGTTATCGCTTCAGGCGCAAGCACTGATCTTACGCAGCTAGCTGAACTATTATTAGCCCCAACAGCAACCAGCTTGATGGGAAAAGGAGCTATCCCTAGCAATCATCCACTAAGCCTAGGACTCTGTGGAATGCATGGAAGATGCGAGGCAAACTATATGATCCCAAGTGCAGATGTCCTTCTTGTTGTTGGATCAAGATTCAGTGACAGGACCACAGGTAATCTTGAGGGATTCCCAACTGATGCTAGAATCGTCCACATCGATATAGATAGGAGTGAGATCGATAAAAACGTGGAGGCCATTACACAGGTAATTGGAGATGCAAAATATGCGCTAAGGGGCTTGATAAATCGCATATCTGACAGGAGAAAAATAAAGGGAAAAACATCAGAGTGGAGTGACAAAATCGACGAGTTCAGGAAAGAAGTTGAGTCACCTGAAATAGATTCAGATATAACAGGCCCAAGTGCAATTAAAGCGATAAGGTCTGCTCTGCCAAGCGATGCAATAGTCACTACCGATGTGGGGCAGCACCAGATGTGGGCTGCTTTACACTTCGATGTGCATGAACCCGGGACTTTCTTGACTTCAGGAGGTCTGGGAACAATGGGCTGGGGAACACCTGCAGCTATTGGTGCTAAAGCAGCTGTCCCAGATAGGACCATACTCAATATTTCAGGGGATGGCAGCTTCGCTATGACTGAAAATAACCTATCTGTAGCTGTAGATGAGAACCTCCCAGTGATTGTAGTTGTATTGAACAACAAAATGTTAGGCATGGTAGCCCAGTGGCAGCGCCTTTTCATGAACGGTAGATATAGTGCTGTAAATAGAAATTATTCAGTTGATTTCACGGAACTGGCTAAAGATTATGGTGCTCATGGTGTAAGAGCCGAGACCATAAGCGAGCTCTCAACTGAGATTAATAAGGCAGTAAAAGGTAACTATACAGCGGTCATAGACGTACCGATTGATCCAGAGGAAAACGTTTATCCAATGATACCACCAGGTATGGGTTTAAAGGACATATTAACGGAGGATATCCCGTGAAGCCATTAAATGTCATAAGTTTCCTTGTAGAGAACAAGCCAGGTGTACTATTCAACATCAGCAACAACTTCAGAAGAAAAGGATTCAACATCCACAGCATAACAGCGATCGCAGGAGAGGACCCAGATACAACACGGATAACAATAACGGTCCGTGGTGAGGCACAAGAAATAACAAAACTTGTTGAACAGTTAGACAAGATGGTTGATGTAGTAAAGGTCAAGAGATTAGATCCCTTAAGAACCGTCCAAAGAGAGTTGGTGCTGGTAAAACTCAATACAACTGATCCCATGGCACGAGAGGAAGCCCTGAATACAATAAATAATTACAAAGGATTAATACTAGACATTAAACCAGACACAGTAATAGCTGAGGTAACAGGAGAGACCCCCCAGATAAACAGCTTTCTCAGGGATGTTAAGCACATAGGGATAATCGAGGCAGCAAGAACGGGAATAACAGCCATTGAGAAGGGCTGGCTAACACTGGAAGACTAAAACTTAAAACAAACAGAACTTTCTCAATAGGGATGTGTCAGCTAGCAGCATATATTGGTGATCGCTCATCAGCGCCAATATTACTAGAATCCTTGAGAAGACAGGAAGGCTACTTTGGGGGACATGCAACTGGACTATCCACTATATATAATGGCAGATTGTTATCAGTAAAAGGATCTGGGCCAGTATCTAAAGTAATTGAGGACACAAAAATCCTGAAAACGGAAGGAAGTATAGGAATCGCTCATAGTAGACTGGGGTTATTAGGTGTCAACGATGCCCGTTTTAACCGTCCTAGGAACGCACATCCTTTTGTAAACTCTGAGAATACAGTAGCACTAATTCATAATGGAGTTATCAATAACTATGAAGAACACTGGAAAAGCCTGAAAGAAAAATACACTTTCAATAGTTATAACGAAGACATTAACTATATTACCGATAGCGAGGTAGCGGTACATCTTTTAGACCAAAAAATTCAAGAAGGATTAGATTTTCAGGAGGCTTTCAAGGAAACCGCAAATAGTCTAACGGGCATGGTCCTACTGGCAGCTATATCGCCGGAAGACAAAGATTCTGTATATATAGCCAATTGGATGCAAGCTTGCACCATAGCAAAAGGCGATGGAGAGACATTTTTTAGCAGCAGCCCACTGGGATTAAAACATTTAGGAGATGAGTTTGATGTCTTCTATGCTCCTTACAATAGCATCATAAGGTTGATGAGAAATGAGATTAGGTTGAGTAAGTTAGACACCAATAGAATGGCACCTAGTCTTCATATCGATATGGCGTTGTTTAAGCGCATTATTATAGATCTTATTAAGGAGAGGAAAGCAATGACCAGCCTTGAAATCATCTTAGCTCTTCAGAAGATTAAAGAAAAAAACATATTCAATTTAAGAAGTGATCGTTGGGAAGAGCTAATAAAAAATGGATGGGGGGATCAGAATCAGGTTATTGATCCAATGTTGAGACTGGTTAATGAGGGACTTGTTACTAAGAAGGTTGAGCATATAAAAGAAGGTGGGCACCAAGTGCCAAGAATCGTCTGGTATTTATCAGAATGAGTTAGATCATCCTGAGATAACGTGTTTTATCCCCTTTCTATCATTAAGATTATCAATCGCTTTCTGGGCCTCTTTTACTGGGTATCTATGTGTTACAATTTTATCTAGAGGTAATCTATCCATGCTCAGTCTCATCAAATCAAGCACTGTGGAGAACTGAGTAGGTGGATATGCCCAACTTCCTAAGATATCCATGTCCTTATTGCAGATAATATGAGGGTTTATCTCAACGTTCCCCGGATCTGTGTAGTGGCCGACCTCGATAAATTTTCCACCTCTTCGAGTCATTTTTATTCCCTCAGGTACCGCGGGTGGTGCTCCAACGCATTCTATTACAACATCTGCTCCAAGCCCTTCCGTTAATTCATTTACCTTTTCGACACGTTCATCCATCGATTTGTGCTGTCGCATATCTATAATATGATCAGCTCCTAATTTCTCTGCCATTTCAAGCCTTTCATCTACCATATCAATGCTGATGATTTTTCCAGCACCTGCGAGTTCAGCCGTTGCAATTGCAAGCAGACCAATTGCTCCAGCCCCTTGTATAACGACTGAATTACCAAGCCCGTAGCCCTCGCCAAAGGTTGGAAGTCCTGGACTGAATGCTCTCTCAAAAGCCCTGCTGGAGACAGCCATTGGCTCAGAAAGTACTGCTATTTCAGGTGGAACCTCCTTAGGTACCTTATAAACCCAAAAATGCTCAGCATCCACGTATATTTTCTCAGCCCAACCACCTAGTAGATGGGGTTCATTAGAGCTGGTCATGTTAACACCAAGTACTTTTCTAGCTGTGCAGAGAGTGGGTTTATGTGGCATAAATCGACAGAAGTAGCAGTCACCACAGAAACGGTTAGTCCCTGGAACTACGGTGATCCTGTCTCCTTTCTCTAAATGTTTACCGGTTACCTCCATCTCTCCTGCTTTCTCACCGAGTTCCTCGATTACGCCTACAAACTCATGCCCGGGAATCACAGGAAGAGGGATATTCATGTTTCCCTTGTATAGGTGCATGTCTGTTCCGCAGACACCGCATAATTCCATCCTCAATAATATTCCATTATCCTTGACATCTGGTTCAGGATAATCCAATATTCTAATTTTCTCAACTTTATCAAGTATAGCTGCTTTAACCATGTTATTGATCTGTTTTTATCGAATTAAACTCCTATGATATGCTTCCGGGTGAAAACTAAATCCTTGAGAACTAGCCTCGATTCTAAAGTCTTAATACTACTGAGCAGAGAATTCATTGTCAAGAATGTGTCAACTCGCAGCATATATAGGAGACAAGTCAATAACAAAATTGTTACTTGAGGCGTTAAAAAATCAGGAACCCCTTTACGGAGCCCACGCTACAGGAATGGGAGTGATTGCTGGGTCCGAGATTGAGATTGTTAAAGGTGCGGGTCCTGTGGATTATGTTAAGGAGCAAAAACCAGAGATATTGGACCTCAAGGGAACCTGTGCTATTGCACATAGTAGGTATAGCAGTAACGCACGGGAGAATCCTGATTATAACCTTGATGAGATGGCTCATCCCTATATTAGTGATGATGGAAAAATCGCTCTTATGCACAACGGCGTAATAATAAACTACAAAGAGCTATGGAAGAAGCAGGAAGCTGATCATACTTTCCGAAGTTATGGAGAGAAGGTGGATGATATCACAGATAGCGAGGTAGCCGTCCACATGCTCAGTGATGCCTATAACGATGGAATGACCATGACAGAAGCCTTCCAGCACATTACGCCCAAGCTGAAAGGAACATTCCTCCTAGCAGCAATTAACACAGATGAACCAGATTCTGTATATGTTGCAAATTGGTACCAGCCCTGCTATGTAGCTCTCGGAAAGGGTGAGGCGATGTTCGTGAGCAGCAGAAGAGGACTCAAGGGAATAACAGACAAGTTAGACAGGGTTTTCCAACCTCCTAAGAACAGCGTAACTAAGCTTAGTAGGAAAGGAGCAGAAATTACTATCATGGATGAGGGGAGAAAAGTCCCGTGGGTCAGAATGAACCAGTTTGAGGCGAGGATAAAAATAATTGACTCCCTTAAGGACAGCCCCAAGGACGTTAGGAATTTGTTCTACAGTCTTCACCCTGAGGGATGGGCTGAAGTTTACGGTTTATCAATAGAGGAATGGAAGGAGCATTGGAAATCAGGTGTTTATATAATGAATCCTTACTTTGAGCTATTAGAGGACTTGGTTCTAGATGGACAGATCTCTGAGAGGATAGATCTTAGGATGGAGGGAGGAATCGAAGATGTACCTCGCTTCAGCTATTCTCTTACCTGAATTCTAAAGGTTTAAATAATTTAGGCTCACCTAACTTTTTGATCGGGTTGAGTAGTGAGAGCGTCGAGGAATACCTTGAAGCTATTTACAGCTTCAACGAAAAAGGGGAATTAGCAAAGAACCAGCAACTGGCAGAAAAACTTCATGTATCACCCCCAAGTGTGACACAGATGATTCAAAGACTAGCACAAGAGGGGCTTGTGGAGTACGAGCCTTATCGTGGAGCAGCTTTAACCGGAAAAGGTATGGCTCTCGCACAAAAAGTAGTTAGAAAGCACCGCTTAATCGAGAGATTATTACATGATGTATTGAAAATACCATACGAAAAAATTCACGTTGAGGCATGCAAACTGGAGCATGGATTAAGCGACGAGACAGCGGCTGCGTTGTGTAAGGCACTTGAAAACCCAGAATTCTGCCCCGATGAGGACCCCATTCCAGTATGTAATCTTAATGTCGAAGACTGCAGTCAGTGCGAATTGGCCAGAGAGGCAGAAGGAGAAGAATTTCCTCTTGTAACTCAGCTTAGCAATCTTAAACCTGGAGAAGAGGCAGAAGTTACTTTTTTCCGTGGAGGAAGAAATGCATGTCAGCGTATTATGGACATGGGTCTAACTCCCGGTACAAGGATTAAGGTGACAGCAGCTGCTCCCTTTAGAGGCCCTATTGAGGTTGAGGTCAGGAACACCAGTGTAGCCTTGGGCAGGAGTCTTGCATCTCAGGTATTCGTAAAAGTTGATGATGAGGATCAGGCTTGGAGAAGAGACCACCCCCATGGTCCTCATCACAAGTGAGATTGGATAACGAGATGTCAATAGAAGACAAGATAACAGTTGCTTTAGCAGGAAATGCGAATGTAGGAAAGAGCGTTATATTCAACGAATTAACAGGCCTTCACCAGCATGTTGGCAACTGGCCAGGTAAAACTGTAGAGCGAGCTGAAGGAACGCTAAATTTCCAGGGCACCCAGATTGATATCATAGATTTACCAGGGATATACAGCCTAAGCACTTACAGTATAGAAGAGATCATAAGCAGAGAGTACATAGCAGTCGAGCAGCCTGACGTACTAATTAACGTAATCGACGCTAGCAGCCTAGAAAGAAACCTCGCATTCACAGTACAATTACTCGAACTTAACCCAAGGATAGTAATTGCCCTGAACCAGATGGATATAGCAGAGAAGAAGGGCATAAAAATAGATCCTGAGAGACTAAGTAAGGAACTTGGTATTCCTGTTGTCACAACAGTCGCTGTGAAGTCAACTGGCTTAACAGAATTAATGGAACAGACGATTAATACAGCGAAAAAGGGAGAGAAAGCTGAACCACTAAAGTATGGTACTGAGATCGAAGAGCAGATTCAAAGATTAATCAAATCAATCGAGGTCCAAACACCTTACCCCGAAAGATGGGTTGTTATCAAACTTCTTGAAGAAGATAAGGAGATTCAGGAGTTAATATACTTCAATCACCCGGAAATTAAAGAAAAAATTCAGGAAACAAGGGAGAGGATCGAGGATATACACCAACATGATGCAGCAAGTGTGATTGCTTCTGAGAGGTATGCGATCGCACATAACATTGCTGCTAGGGCAAGCTCTCTGATCGTCCCTGTCTCTACTTTCACTGACAGACTAGAAGAGATAACAAGCCATCCAATAGCTGGTTATGCTTTTATGATAATTTCCTTGCTAGCTGTGTTTTTCAGCATTTTTAGCTTTGGAGACTGGCTCGCTGGGTGGATGGATATAGGGTTCGAGTTTACTAGAAATCTGTACTTTAATTTACTAGGGGAGAGCGAGCTAACAAAATTTGTCTGGGATGGGGTATTAGACGGTATTTTTGGTGGGTTAGCGGTCGCAGTTCCATACATAGGCCCATTCTACCTTATCCTATCAGTTCTAGAGGATTCTGGGTATATGGCTCGAATAGCTTTCCTAATGGACAGGCTCATGCACAGCATAGGGCTGCATGGTAAGAGCTTCATCCCGATAATGCTCGGATTCGGCTGCAATGTTCCAGCTGTCCTCGGTTGTAGAGTGATGGAGACTGAGAGAGAGCAACTCATCTGTGCATTCGTTGCGTCCCTTGTACCATGTGCTGCTAGAAGTATGGTAATTTTCGGATTAGTTGCAGCGTATATAGGTTTTGAGTGGGCAATGTTGCTTTATCTGCTGGATTTTATACTGATACTGGTACTAGGCCGAATAGCCTTCACAGTAGCACCTGATGAACCAGTAGGATTGATAATGGAGATGCCTGGATACAGAATACCGAGTCTTAAGACTACATGGCAGCGAACCTGGCTTAGGCTTAAGGATTTTATCTACGAGGCATTTCCTATTATGGTAGCGGGTAACTTTGTAATCCAAGTAGCAGCATTACTTGGAATATTGGTAACTGTAGAGAGGATAATGTCCCCGGTAACAGTGGGGTGGTTGGGATTACCCTCAGTTGCCGGTGTCGTGCTAATCTTCGGTGTACTAAGAAAAGAACTAACGCTTATTCTACTTGCAACCGTTATGGGGTCAACCGATTTTTCTGCAATACTAACTCCTGTCCAGATGTTTGTCTTCGCTTTTGTAGTAATGGTCTATGTCCCCTGCTTATCCACAATAGCGGCTTTAGCGAAGGAGTTTGGATCAAGAAACGCTACTATTATCACTTTGGTAGAGGTGGTAGTAGCGGTAGTTCTCGGAGGGATAGTCCAGAGGGCTCTAATATTCCTTGGCTTACCTTAAACACAGAATTAAACGATAATTTTCTTGATTTTTGGACTAGTATATGTGATTCTTGGGTTAGAGGGATTTGTGTTATCGATTATCAAATCAGAGTTCCGTTTTGGGTCAGCATGTATATGATACAATTTTTGTCCCGGAATATAGCGTTTCTCGTAAAGAGTTCTTAATTCCTCCATGTCTCCCTCATCTCTCAAAGTCCCTCGTCTTATGGATTCATCATAGTTAATTTCTAGATATATCTTGAGATCCCATTGATCTATGATCTCTGGTCGAAGCAGAAAGACACCATCAAAAATCAGAACAGCGTCTTTTGAAGCTGTTTCCTTTTTGAGATCTAGCTTTTTGTTGTTTTTATAATCAAAGAAAGCTTTTCGATAAATTAGATTACCCTCAGGGCCTAGAGGAATTAAAATTTCATCGAGGAGCACTCTGTAATTAAAACTATCCAAATAGTAACCTTCAGGGTTGTATCTACCCCTTGCATAACGTATACTCTTAGGATTGTGAAATCCATCAATACCAGCTCTAATCACGGGTTTCCCGAGCCCTTCTAAGGCTATTGCTATCTCATCTGCGAATATTGTTTTACCAGCCGCGTCGATACCGTCGATAGCTACCCTGATAGGATGATGCTTTTCGAGTTTTTCGATCACTGTAGCTATCTTTTTAATAAGAGATATACGATTGGTCATTTTCCTAGTTTATTTTCTATTATCTTAAGGATATTAAATTGTAGGTCTATACCGTACCGTATTTTTTATAGACCTCAGAGAGGAGTGCTCCATTCCTTAACTCTTCTCTTGTCTTTGTCTCCCTTGTAACCACATCTAGAGCCTCATCAATGACCTTCTCGGTTATTTTGTGAGGCACCACAACTACACCATCACAATCAGCCACTATTAGATCTCCTGGATTTACCATCACGCCACCTATATTGACAGGGCAGCCATAATCAACAGCTATGACCCTTCCCTTACTGCTTATTGGTCTTATTCCCTTACAGAAGACCGGGAATTTCATATCTTGAATTAACTTAACATCTCTAGCCAATCCATCGATAACAGCCCCAGATGCGCCCCTATAGTGTGCAGCCGTAGATAATAACTCGCCCCATAGAGCTGCCCTCGTAGACCCGTTAGAGCAGACCATCATTACATCATCTTTATTAAGTCCATCAATTGCCTCGAACTGAAGTGTGAAAGTGTCTTTATCTAGATCATACTGGTCAGCCATAAGAAGAGTAAAGGCCCTTCCAACAATAGACATATCAGGGTCAAGTGGCCTGATACCCATTGACATGGCGTTATTTTTGATACCCATCCCATCTAGAACGTCCGATATAATGCTGCTGTTGAGCTTTTCCCCAATAACATTAAAATCAATCATATTATTACCTTAATGAATCTCGAGATTATAGGATTAACCTTATTCCGCTAAAAATATAATATTCCCAACTCTAATAATAGATAAATATTAACAGCGACAAAATTACTTGTTTCTAATGATAGTTTGCGGACATTCCGAAGTTAAGAATACTGATGTTAAATGGAGTATTACAATACCAGAAAAACAGAGTGGGGTCTCAAATATTTTCAAAGGTCAAAGCCTTTTCGGACATATTGACAACGATTCAGGTAGGCTACTTCTATCGCCCTTAAGATTAACATCCAATGTTAACTACTTTAGGATGTTTCTAGATGACTTCAGAGGAGGTTTAGCAAAGGTGACAAGGCTCTTCTCAGAAAGAGGTTTAAATATCTTAAGTGGAGGTGCATTCGGTTTTAACAATATCTGGGTAGCTGAACTTGTCGTGGATTTTAGGGACTCGAAGCTATCCCCTGACGTAATATCTACTGAGATTAGTGACATGGGAGGTTTTGTGACAAGCAGGGAAATAACTGAACTCTTCCCGACAAATTTTATCTTAGAAGATACATACAAAGTGGCTGAGATCGAGGGTAAACTCTCCATTGAAGGAACTAAACATGATAATTGGAGAGAATCAGAGATAGCAGTGATAAAATCTTGGCCTCGGATACAAGCAATGTTCATTGACTTTTTCCCTAAAGGTTCAAAGTTGACTCATATTCAGGCGACGCTAGATGATAAACCGGGGTCTTTAATGAAGATGACTGAAGTGATTGGGACTCAGGTGAACATGAATGCCATTGATGAGAAACACCATGATGAAGTATCAGGAGAATGGAACGCTTATGGTACACTTGAGGTAGGTACAGCGGAGGAACTCAGAGAAAAATTATCCTTATTGGAACAAGTGCGTAGCTTCCAAGTTACCGTTTTAACCTAGGAATATAGATATTCCTACCTGCCCAGAATTCTTATAAAAGATGATTAATGTGCTATCACTGCAAAGAAGGTGTTATCAATGCGCCAATTTCATTAACGCAGACACAACTTGAGGACTTAAGGAAACTAGTTTTACGCAACATCTCCAAGGATCAAGTTCTAATCTTAAGTAACATACCAAGAGTGCCTGCGTCTATAACATCGGTTCTGAGGGAAATATCAAGAAGATATAACGTACCCCTAGAGAACCTGAGAGAACATGCGAGAACGCTCAAAGATTTAAAGTTAATAGACTACGGAGAGCCACATGAGTTCCGAGGGGTGACCCTAACAGCTCTAGGTGAATTTATGACGAGTTTTACTATTGAAGATGAGCTGAGTGTTACAGGTAATCTTGTTCACACAAGCCAGGGAACTAAGCCATTTGGTGAACTTCTCAAGGACCTCAGGAAGATGGTCCTGAAGATGGTGGCAGACGCTGGGTCAGGGCATCTTGGTGCCAGTCTAAGTGCAGTGGACATACTAGCAACTCTTTACTTCAGAAAAATGCAGCACGATCCAAAAAATCCAGACTGGGAAGAGAGAGATAGATTAATTCTGAGTAAAGGTCATGCGGTGCCAGCTCTTTATGCCGTATTATGTGAAGCAGGATACATACCATCAGAGGAACTTACCACCCTTAGAGAGATCGGGAGTAGACTTCAAGGTCATAGCGATACCATCACCCCAGGAGTAGATGCCAAAACAGGGAGCTTAGGACAGGGTTTAAGCATCGCAGTCGGAATGAGCATTGCAGCTAAACTCGACAAGAGAAGCTATCGTATATATGTAATTATGGGTGATGGCGAGCTTCAGGAAGGTCAAGTCTGGGAAGCTGCAATGACAGCTGCACACCACAAACTGGATAACATAGTAGTATTCGTAGATAGAAACCAGTATCAACTTACTGGAAGCACGGAGACCGTTAAAGCTGTTGAGCCTCTTGTCGACAAGTGGAAGAGTTTTGGATGGAACGCGCTGAGAATCGACGGTCATGACCATTTCAACGTACTCGATGCATTGGAAGTATGCGAGAATACAAGTGGAAAACCAAGTGTGCTTATAGCAGACACAACGAAAGGCAGAGGAGTCAGCTTCCTTGAGGGCAACAAGTACGCGAAGAGCATACCTACAGACACAGCCCTGATGAAGGCTCTAGCAGAACTGGAGAGCGAATAACATGCAAACAATGTCTCAGGTAGAGATCTTCGGACATACACTGCTGGAACTAGGGGAACAGTTTGATAATGTCCTAGTATTGGATATGGATGTATCCAACAGCACTAAGACCGGATATTTTGAGGAGACCTTTCCTGAACGGTTTATCCAGATAGGAATCAGTGAGCAGGATGGTATAGGAGTAGCGGCAGGTTTAGCTATGTCTGGTAAGATACCGATCATATCTGGATTCGCCTTCTTCCTCATCGGAAGAGCCTGGGAGCAAATAGTTAACACGGTAGCTAGGCAGTCATTAAACGTTAAGATAGTAGGTACTCACAGCGGACTCAGCCCATTCGCTGATGGGGGGAGTCACCAGATGCTCTCCGATATCGCGTTAATGAGAGTTGTCCCTGGGATGACGGTTGTTGTCCCAGCTGACGCAGCCTCAACAAAAGAACTGTTAAAACAATCGGTGGGAAGATATGGACCCATATATATACGCTTGGTTAGGGGTGCTCCTCCTGTGCTTTACGAAGATGGCATTGAGCTTGAGATAGGGAAGGCTATCACTGTAGTTGAAGGTTCAGATGTAACATTAGCTGGAGCAGGTGTTCCACTGAACTTCGCAGTTGAGGCATCCAAAAAATTGGAGGAGAGAGATATCGAGACTGATATAATTGACCTGCATACAATCAAACCTATTGATAAGCCAGCTGTGCTCGATTCAGCTCGAAAAACAGGCGCTATTGTGACTGTTGAAGAACACAATATTTTAGGTGGATTAGGTGGTGCGGTAGCAGAGATTTTGTCTGAGAACTACCCTATACCATTGAAGCGAGTTGGTGTTAATGACATGTTCGGTGAGTCAAGTCGTAATTTGCAAAGTCTGTATGAGAAACACAACTTGACTACCGAGGCAATCGTAGATGCCGTTATGGATGTTATGGAGAGAAAGTAAATGAAAGTGTCCGATAAAATCAGATTAGCTGTAAAAGATAATGATAATCATAGAACCGAAATCCAAGTAGGAGATAATATCTTCGGTAGTGATAAAATTATCATAATTGGAGGGCCATGCAGCGTCGAATCGAGAGAACAAATTCTTGAGGCTGCGCGGGAAGTAAGTAAAGCTGGTGGGCATATGCTTAGGGGAGGAGCCTATAAGCCGAGAACCTTGCCTTACAGCTTTCAAGGCCATGGTAAGAAGGGTTTACAGATGCTTGATGAGGCACGTCGTAAGACGGGATTACCTATTGTAACAGAAGCTTTGTCCCCAGAGAATGTTGAACTCGTTGAAAAATATTCGGACGTTATTCAAATAGGGGCGAGAAACATGCAGAACTACCCCCTGCTTAAAAAAGCAGGTAGAGCTGGAAAGCCCGTGCTTCTGAAAAGGGGATTTGCCGCTACTATAGAAGAGTGGCTGGGATGTGCTGAATACATCCTCCACGAGGGTAACGAGGAGGTAATACTCTGCGAGCGAGGAATACGTACTTTTGAAAAAATTACAAGGAACACACTTGATCTCTCTGCTATCCCAATTATTAAGCAGATCAGCCACCTACCAATTGTTGTAGACCCGAGCCATGGGACCGGTGTAAGAAGTCTCGTTACACCAATGTCAAGGGCAGCAGTGGCAGCTGGAGCTGATGGCTTAATGATAGAAGTACACCCTAAACCAGAGGAAGCTCTCAGTGATGGTTCGCAGAGCCTATATCCAAGTGACTTCATTGATCTTATCAAGGAGATCGAAAAAGTAGCCAACTCCATCGGAAAGAGAATTAGATGAAGCCATTAACATCAGTAGATCTCGGAGAGAAAAGCTACCCAGTATATGTTGAAAGGGACGTTTTAAGCCGAATTGGACAAGTTTGTGACTGGCACCTTGATGATGCTTCCAGTATCACTCTTCTGACCTCCCCAGTAATTGACGGATTATATGGAGAAAAAATCCTTGCTGCAATAAAAAGCGATAAAAAAATTCTAATCCCAGAGGGAGAAGAAGCAAAGACCTGGGAGAATGCTGGCGATATTATTGGAAAATTAATAGAGATTGGTGTCGATAGAAAAGGTATAATCGTATCGCTAGGAGGGGGATCCGTCGGAGATGTAGCTGGATTCGTCTCTAGTATTTACCTTAGAGGAATTGGTATTATTCAAGTCCCTACAACTCTGCTTTCTATGGTTGATAGCAGCATTGGCGGAAAAACTGCTGTAAACCATCCCAAGGGAAAGAACCTAATCGGAAGTTTTCACCAGCCAGTCGCAGTTCTAATTGATCCGAATCTTCTATCGAGCCTTCCTGTGTCAGAGATAAGAGCTGGCCTGGGTGAGGTAATTAAGTATGGAGTAATAGCAGATGAAGTAATCCTAGATATCCTTGAGAGGGAACAGGAGATGGAAATTTTCAATGATTTAGATCTGCTATCAGAACTCATTGGATGTTGTATATCCATTAAATCTAGGTACGTGGAAAAAGATGAATTCGATCTACTTGGCATACGTGCATCATTAAACTATGGTCACACACTAGGACACGCTATCGAGAAATTAAAGAATATCAGACATGGTGAGGCGGTCTCCATTGGAATGGATTTTGCAGCAAGGATTGCAGTTAAAAGAGGGATATTTGATGAAGAAGAACATTTGAGACAGCGGCAAATTACAAAAAATCTCGGACTTCCTTACAGGGTACCAGGTATTCCAATTGAAGATTTACTGGATTTCATGAGACAAGATAAAAAAACAATAGCTGGTAAGATAAGATTTGTTTTACCAACGGGGATTGGAAAAGAACCTATACTTGAATATGTAACTGAGAATGAAATTAAGAGGGAGTTGGAGGAAGTAAAGTGAGTATTTGTGGCGTTGTTCTGGGAAGAACAACGGAGCAAATAAAATCTAATATTATGATACTGAACGATTTAGTTGATTTAATTGAAATTCGTTTTGACTACAGTGAGGAAGAACTTGACCTTAATATTATAAAGAAGGCAAGTAAAAAACCTCTAATTGCTACCAATCGTAGTTATGAAGAGGGGGGGTTGAGAGAAAAACCATTATCAGAACGACTTAACATACTCATCGAAGCGAGTCAAGAGGGATATCAATTTGTAGATTTGGAGCTAAGTATCCCTAAATTAGAAGATAAGATCAGTGTAATTAGAAAAAATGGGGTCAATATATTATGTTCATATCACGACTTTGTAGGAACTCCGACGATTGACTTTATGGAAAATCTACATTTGAAAGCTATGAAAGCGGGTGCAGATAAGGTTAAGATTATTGGAACCGCGACAAAAAAGGAGGATAACTTAGTTTACTTAACTTATAATCAAAGGCACCCGGGTAATGTTTCTTTCGGAATGGGAGAAGAGGGTATAATATCCAGAATAATCAGCCCTCTTATGGGGGCATCTTTTACGTATGCCTCTCTAGGGGATATGAAAAGTGCGCCGGGACAGGTCTCGGTTTCAAAGTTAAAAGAAATATATCAATTGATGGGGGTTGATCGTTGAAGTATTGCTATCTGATAGGTTATCCAGTAGAGCATAGCATGAGCCCCCTGATGCACAATGCAGCTTTCAGAGAAATGGGGATTGATTATAGTTATAGCTTGAAATCCGTAGAACCCGGTTCACTGGAGTATGCAGTCAACCATCTCAGAGCACCTGAGGTAATTGGTGCAAACGTTACTATACCGTATAAGAGCGATGTAATGGTGTATCTGGATTACATTACAACCGAAGCCGAGGATATAGGTGCAGTAAATGCGATTGTGAAAAAAGATGATGAATTGGTTGGTGCTAATACAGATGCGAGTGGAGGAGTAAAGGCGCTTGAGGAAGAATATGACAGATTAGAAACCGCCAAAGTCATCATAATTGGAGCCGGGGGAGCTTCAAAGGCCCTTTCGTACAATTTGGCCTCAAAGGTAAAGAAGCTAACAATCTTGAACAGAACTGAGACAAAATCATCAGAGCTAGCCAGATATTTAACGGAAAAATTAGATAGAATGGTTTTAAGCGGAGGACTGGATGACCTTCAAAAACATGTAAAGGAAGCTGATATTCTAATAAACGCGACGCCTCTGGGTATGAAGCCAGTTTATGATATATCTCCTATCCCGGCTGAGTACCTTCACAAAGATCTAATGGTTTACGACCTAGTGTATAATCCAATGGAGACTAAGCTTCTGAGAGATGCAAAGCAGAAGGGGGCTAGAGTTTTGAGCGGGGTTAAAATGCTTGTCTATCAAGGGGCTCTAGCCTATGAGATGTGGACTGGTCTTAAGCCCCCTGTGAACCTGATGCTTAAGGTGGTTCAGGAGGCACTCAGGGGAGATACTTCTTGAATATAGTTTTGTTTGGGTTTATGGCCACTGGTAAGACCACTATTGGTAAACTTTTAGCAGAAAAGTTGAGTTATGGATTCTTAGATACAGATCAAGTAATCGAGGAAGAAAATGAAAAAGAAATAAAACAAATTTTCGAGGAAGATGGAGAAAAATATTTCAGAAAGTTAGAGAGAGAGGCGGTAAAAAGAGCTGGAAACTTGAATAACTATGTCATAGCCTGCGGAGGTGGAGCAGTGATAGACCCTTTGAATGTTGAGCGTCTACAGGTAAACGGCAAACTGGTTCTCCTCGAGGCAAGTATAGATGAGATCATTCAGAGAACCAAAAATGATTCTTCAAGGCCTCTTCTAAAAGGGAATAATCCAAGAGTTACTGCAGAAAAGCTTCTTGAAAAAAGGATTAGCATCTACCATGAAGTTGCTGATATTATTGTGAACACAACTGGAAAGGAGCCTGAAGAAATAACAGATGAGATTCAACTGAGGCTGGGGATATTCAAATGAAAGTCGAAATTCAAAAAAGTGTTTTAGAAGGAAAGGTTAAGGCACCATCCAGTAAAAGTATGACACATAGAGCATTAATACTGGGTAGCTTAGCAAAAGGGAAAACCACAATAATATCCCCTCTTGACTCTGAGGATACACAGGCAACAAGTAGAGTTTTGGAACAAATTGGTATTAAGCAGGTAAAAGATCGAAAATGGACCATATATGGTGGTGATTTTAAGGCACCAGAAGAGAGATTATTTTGCCATGAATCTGGAACGACTTTAAGATTTATGACAGCCGTTTCCGCGCTAGTCGACGGAAAATGTGTAATGGATGGTGATGAAGGTTTACGGAGACGCCCAATTAAACCACTAATTGATTCCCTAAACCAACTTGGTGTGAAGGCTGATTCAATTTACGGATACCCTCCGGTGACAGTGCATGGTAAAGGAAAGATCCCTGGAGGAAATACCGTCATACCAGGAGATATAAGCAGCCAGTTTGTATCCGCAATACTATTAGTATCCCCACTGGCTGAGAACCCTATTCAAGTAAATATCTCCACGAGATTGGAGTCCAAACCGTACGTGGACATGACAATAGATGCCATGAAAAGTTTCGGGATTAAAGCTCAAAAAGAAAAAGACTATAGTTATCTAAAAATACCTCTAGGAGAGTACAGACCTGTATCATTTAATGTCGAAGGGGATTGGTCAAGTGCTGCATTTTTAATAGCTTCTGGAGCTTTATTGGGAGACGTAACTGTAAGTAATCTTAATATTGAAAGCAACCAAGCTGACAGGCAAATTATACCAATCCTCGAGTGTATGGGAGCTTGTATCGAAAAAGGTAGAGATACCATTAATGTAACCAAATCCGAGTTAAAGGGGATTAGATACGATATGAGGGACTGCCCGGATCTATTCCCCATAATTATCGCCCTATGCAGTAAAGCAAAAGGGAAAAGCACTCTGACTGGATTAAAAAGACTCAGAATAAAAGAATCAGATAGAATCAAATCTATGAGTTTGGGTCTTCAAAAAATGGGCGCAGAAGTTATCCTGGATGAGGATTTTTTAAGGATAAATGGAGGAGAATTGAGAGGAGCGGTTATTGATCCTTTCAATGATCACAGGATAGCCATGAGCTTCGGTGTGCTTGGAATGGCTGTAGATGGTAAAACCACCATAACAAATTCTGAATGCGTGAATAAGTCATATCCAGGTTTCTGGGACTGCATAGAAGAAATTGGTGCAGATATCAGGAGGTTTTAAATGGGTAATAGTATCGGAAGAAAACTTTTAGTAACAAGTTTCGGTGAAAGCCATGGAAGATGTATTGGAGTCGTAGTCGACGGATATCCAGCTGGATATAAAATCGACTTAGATATGTTACAGGCGGAACTAAATAGAAGGCGCCCAGGTCAAAGCATTATTACAACCTCAAGAAAGGAACAAGACAGACTAGAAGTCCTGTCAGGACTACTCGAGGGAGTAACGACCGGGGCTCCAATATGTATGCTTGTCTGGAACAAAGACATCGATTCAAGCAAGTACGAGGATCTTAGATGGACTCCGAGACCGGGACATGCTGATTATACGGCCGAAATAAGATATGGCGGATACCAGGATTATAGAGGCGGAGGCAGATTTAGTGGAAGGAACACTGCAGGTATAGTTATTGCCGGAGCTCTTGCAAAACAGCTCCTGAAAGAGAGAGACATTGAAATTATTGCTTATACTGATAGGATTGGCGAGATCGAGACACCTGAGGTTCCTCTAGATAATATTCGTAAAGTCAGTGAGTCCAACATAATTAGGTGTCCTGATTCTGAAACAGCTGAAAAGATGATAAATCTGATTAAAAGAACCGGGGATCAAGGGGATAGTATAGGAGGGCAGGTTAAATGTATAGCTTTGAACTTTCCTCCTGGGATTGGTAACCCGTTATTTGACACTATTGAGGGAGATCTTGCCAAGATTTTCTATAGTATTCCAGCGGTTAAAGCCGTGGAGTTTGGTGCAGGAGTTAGACTTGGGGGGATGAAAGGTTCTGAGAGCAATGACGAATTCATAATTGTAGATGGAGAGATAAGTACCATCACAAACAACAGCGGTGGTGTGCAAGGTGGAATAAGTAATGGGATGCCCATAACATGCACAATTACATTCAAGGCAACACCAAGCATTAGAATTCCCCAGAAAACTGTTCACATTAAAGAGAGAAAGCGTATGACTCTGGAGGTTAAGGGCAGACATGATCCATGCATCGTACCAAGAGCTATCCCGGTAGTGGAATCTGCAATGGCTATTGTACTGACAGACTTTCTTCTGAACGCTGGATGGATAAAACAATTCAAGGAGAGAAAAACATGAACTACGAAGAGGAAATCAAACCCTACAGGCTGGAAATTAACAGACTAAATAAAGAGATCATAAACCTGATAAAGCTGAGAGTTCAAGCAGCCATAAAAATAGGTGATATTAAGCAGAGCTACGGAAAACCTATCGTCGACCAGGCTCGTGAGGAAATAGTCATAGACCAGGTAAGCACATATTCTAAGAACAAGGGCCTCGATCCCGAAAGAGTATCTAAAATTTTCAGAGAGATAATCCAACTATGTGTAGATGCGGAGAAGGCAGCATGAGAGTCGCCTACCAGGGTGAACCCGGTGCATACAGCGAGGAAGCCATAATAAAGCATTGGGGAGATGAGGCCCAACCTGTTCCATTACCATATTTACAAGATGTCTTTGCTAAAGTGGAGCAAGGCGGATTAGATCTTGGATTGGTACCGGTTGAAAACACGATTCAGGGAAGCATCCACCTCACGTATGATCTACTGCTAGATAGTGAATTAACAATTCAAGGTGAGACAATCCTAAGAATCAACCATTCTCTGATAGTGAACCCGGGGACAAAATTAGAGGAAATTAAAAGAGTTTTCAGTCACCCCCAGGCTATTGGACAAAGTAGAGATTTCATAGAGAAGTACGATTTAGAATCTGTTAGTACCTATGATACCGCGGGTAGCGTAAAAATGATAAAGGAAATGGAGCTAAGGGACGCAGCTGCCATAGCAAGCAGAAGAGCAGCTGAAGTTTATAGTATGGAAATACTAGCGGAGGGCATTGAGACTCATCAAGAGAACTATACAAGGTTCCTTATTATTGGAAAAGGTAAGACCAAGCCCACTGGCAGAGATAAAACAACACTTAGTTTTATCACAGAGCATAAACCAGGGTCTCTTTTGAAGGCCTTACATACAATAAGCGATCAGGGGATAAACCTTCTGAAAATAGAATCAAGGCCACTTATAGGAAAGCCGTGGGAATATATTTTCTACGTAGAGTTTGAAGGGCATGAGGAGGACCTACGCGTTAAGAAAAGCTTAGATGACCTTGAAAATGTTACCACCTCGATTAAAAAACTAGGATCTTATCCCCAAGCCTCATTTTTGGGCTAGTCTGTGTAAGAGGGAAAAAACCCCTAAAGGTCTTGTAGGACCCTGACTTATTATAATTAATGAAGAATATAGCCATAGTTTATCATGAAAATCTGAAGAAGTATGATTTTGGAAGTGGGCATCCCTTTAGAAGTGAGCGATTCTCAAGATACATGAAGCTATTAGAGAAAAAAGAGATTCTAAAAGACCCTGATATCACTCTGGTAAAACAGGATCCTGCAGAGGACGAAGACATCCTTTTGGTTCATGAGCAAGAATATGTAGAGAAAGTGAAAAACCTAGCAGAAAAGAAGTTTAGACTCACGCAGGATACTCCTCTTTCACTTGACATTGTTGAGGGAGCTAGATATATAATTGGGGCTGGTTTAAAGGCTGTTGAGTTAGTATCCGAAGGGTACAACTTGGTGGATTCAGTGGGAGGAGGTCTACATCACGCCGGTCCCGATTATGGTGGTGGATTCTGTGTCTTTAACGATGTTGCTGTTTGTGCTGAGGCTTTCCTTCGAACCCTGGGCAATGAACGTGTTTTGATACT
>WJIV01000135.1 GCA_014730055.1 Candidatus Bathyarchaeota archaeon | reverse complement strand
ATCGCCATGGAAAACTGGAGAACGGTGATAACCACAACTGTCAGTGTAGTAAAAGAACTTCGCGAGTTCATAACATAGGATAAGATGCAGTCCCTGAGACTTGCGGTACCCCAGGAAGGTAACAAGCCAATAGAGCTAGAGATATCTGACCAAGGTACAATCGAAATAAGAGCTAACAAAAATGCACTTAGGTCGGGGTTTATCCATGAAGCCATTGTAAATGCTTTTGAACAAATAAGACAAGAAGAAGAATATAGCATATATGAAATCTATAAGATACTAAGAGAAAGAAGGTTCAACTTATTTTCGAGAATAATTACTATTAGAATTTTCGTTGATGATAGTCTTGTATCCCTCTATAATATAGATATGACTGGGGACATTAACTCAATAATAAGCGAGGAATGGATCAACTCAGATATATTAAGAATAAACACAATGGCTCTACGAGTTTTCCTTACAGAGAGATATATCAGTCTCCAGAATTTAATTAAAGGATTAGGAAAAATAGCAATTGCGACCAAGAGTATTAGGATATTAACCGGAATTTTCTCAGGTTTATTCATCTTGATAGGAACACTAAGAAATGCTCCTGCTCAATTTCTTAATGCATTAATACCCCTTTCTATATTCGTCTTATCAAATTATTTCTACCTGAAAAACTCTCTAGAAGTATTTACTAAACACGTAACACCTTAGAAAAAGCTTGATTTAAACTCGGTTGATGAGTGGGTTTCTTATACTTAGCCTCACTAGTATATTACCCCGGGATGACGATGAGTAACAACATTGTATACATAGGCTCAAAACCAGCGATGAGTTACTGCACAGCAGTACTACAGGTCATGGCAGATAATGACTCGGTTAAACTAATGGCACGAGGACGGGCAATAAGCCACGCTGTAGATGTTGCCGAGATAACTAGGAATAGGTTTTTAACAGATCTGGTTGTTGATTCTATTGAAATCGGAACTGAAGAGCTCGAATCTGAGCGCGGTGAGCCCAGAAACGTGAGCAACATAACGATTACGCTAAAGAAGTGAGGTGAAATAATTGGAAGGTACAGTTAAAAGATGGCTTGACAGAGGCTACGGCTTCATAGATGTCGATGGTATGGAGGAGGATGTATTCGTACACAACTCTGAGCTTCAGGGAGCATTCCAGCTTCGTGAAGGCCAGCGAGTAGAGTTTGATGTAGAAGACTCCCCCAAAGGCCCAAGAGCCCTTAATGTCAAGGTAGTAGAATAGGATCAGCCATCTATTTTTAGATGCAGCTTAGATGAGTGAGAACTTATCTTAATGATGCTAGGTTTAAAAGATATTTTTTGGTTTAAACATAACCCAACCCTTTTTTGATGCCATTGATTCTCTTGAGATAGGTATCAGTATGGAGTACATTAGATGCCCCACATGCGACAAATCGAATCCTGTTGAGGAAATCGACGTGAAGAAGCAGTACACCTGCATATTCTGCGGTATGCCATTTACACTACCTGAAGAATCAGAGACAAGACAGGTCTCAGGAGAAGAAGCTGAGGAGGAAAACCGTATTCCTGAAGCCCCGCCAAGACAGGAGCCTATAAACCGTAACCTGACCAAACCTCTAGATAGGGAGAAAGACGGGGTACTAAGGTAGAAAAGATCATAATTAATGTTATTTAAAGGTAATTACAAAATATCTTATAAATCATTAACGACACAATTTAATATCTTCCGAGTGGTTATGTGTCAAATATTACAGAGACCTCCGAGACATGCCCGGCTTGTAACGGTAAAAGGGTAATCCAAGATATGGAGACCGGGGAGACAGTATGTCACGAATGTGGCTATGTCCAGAGCACCAACACGGTGGACCTAGGACAGGAATGGCGAGCTTTCAATCATGAGCAGATACAAAAGCGAGCCCGATCTGGCGCCCCCATAAGCCTAACTGTCCACGACCGGGGTATAAGCTCATCAATTAGCTGGCAGAGCCGGGACTATAACGGCAGGAACCTGAAGCCAGATGTGAAGGCACAGTTCTACAGGCTACGTAAATGGAACAGGAGAACCAAGATCAGCTCAAGTAGCCAGAGGAACCTCGCCAAGGCACTGGGTTTCCTGAATCAGTTGGCAGACGAGGTGAATGTCCCCAGAAGTGTAACAGAGACAGCCGCCGCGATTTACCGGCAAGTTCTTAAAAAAGGTGCCACGAGAGGAAGAACAATTCACAACCTTGTAACTGCTTCTCTGTATATTGGATGCAGGCTTTGTGAAGTATCGAGAAGCCTTTCAGTGATTGCAGAGGCTGCTAATATATCCAAAAAAGAAGCAGCTCGCAACTACAGATATCTTCATGATTTACTAGACCAAGACATACCAAGAATTAGCACAGGAAATATCATATCAAAACTTGTAAAGCAACTTAAACGATCAGGTAGAGTAGAACATATTGCCCTAGATATACTTGAGCAAGCAACTGACCTAAGAATCACATCAGGCAAGAGCCCCTCAGGTATGGCAGCTGCATCTGTATACATGGCATGTATATTGCTTGGTGAGAAGGTAACACAGGGTAGTATCGCCACCAAGGCAAGGGTTACAGAGGTCACAATCAGGAACAGGTACAAGGAACTTGTAGATAGATTGAGTCTAGAAGTTTATGTATAATTCTTAATACTATATCCAAAATATAATAGTCTATTTTTATCTAAAAAATTTGTGAAAAATGATCGTCAATTGTATCAGAACAGAGAAGAAAAATAAGCAAAGAATAATATAATTCATGAGAGTTATTTGTTGAATTATTTGGGAGTAACATGGTAAATCCTATTCTGAAGTGGGCAGGTGGAAAAAGGCAGCTAATACCTGAGATATTGGAGCTATTTCCCAGTAACTACAGACAGAGAGCATATCATGAGCCTTTTTTTGGGAGCGGTGCTGTTTTCTTCAATATTAAACCTATGAATGGAACAATTAATGATATTAACTCACGGTTAATGAATTTCTATAGGTCCGTTAGAGATTACCCTGAGAGATTAATTGACCAGGCTCGCATGTACCCCTATAACAAGGAGAAATATTACGAACTGAGAGATAAGTTCAACCACGGGGATCTATCAGAGATAGAGGAAGCTGCTCTCCTCCTCTACTTTAACAAGACTGGTTACAACGGGTTATATCGAGAGAACTCTAAAGGTGAATTTAACGTACCTTTTGGAAGGTATAAGAACCCAACAATAGTACCAGAAAAAAGGATAAGGAAGGCTAGTAGTATCCTGAAAAATATCGAGATTCTGAGCAGGGATTTCACGTACATACTTGAGAATGCTGTAAAAGGGGACATCTGTTACTTCGATCCCCCGTACCAGCCAGTTAACAACTCATCAAACTTCTCTTCATACTATGCTGACGGTTTTGAACTCGAGGAGCAGGAGAAGCTTAAGGAGACATGTGTAAAGCTACACGAGAGAGGGGTCTATTTCGTACTTAGTAATTCATATGCTAAGCCAGTAATCGAGATGTATGGCTCTGTTGAAGGATTCAGGTTAAAACCAGTTGAGGCTCGTCGTTCAATAAATTCCAACGCCGATAATCGAGGACCTGTAAGGGAGATACTCGTTACAAATATCCCTGATAATCTTTGATACAGACAAGCCAGTTTGGGTTATCAAGTATGTAAGTCACATTTTGTGAGTACTAATAATGACCTCAAGTAGTGAGTCTCTCTTAAAAGAAGAGTAATCTAGTTCAATCCTGAAAATGACTTACAGTAAGATACCATCAATAAGAATAGCCGGCTCCGGAAAGACCGTTATACCAGGATATGGCTCCCTAAAAATAGCTGGATCTGGATCTCTCGGTCCCAAGGAGTTAAACATGAAAGGTAGTAGCAATTTTCCCGGAGGTTTAAAGGTTCGTGACCTCAAGAGCAGTGGGTCCATAAATATTGACGGAGATATAACAGTCGACTCCGTTAAAATAAGGGGAAGCATCCATGTTCATGGAGACCTGAAATGTAAAGAACTCTCAAAATCTGGAAGCTTAAAGGTAACCAATGATTTGATTGCCAATGTTGCAAGTGTATCTGGTTCAACTAAAGTTAGTGGTAAGGGCTCTTTCGAGAAAAAACTTGATTCGAAGGGATCTATAATCTTGGACGATGACCTTGTATCAGGTGGGAGGATATGGTACTCTGGAACCATGAGGGTTGACGGTAAATTAGAATCAAAGACCTTTGATGCACGATTAGGACAAGATGATAGCAATATTAGAGATGGGATCAAAGCTGAAAGGATAGAGGTAAGGGTTGATAAGCCCAACAATAGGTACAACGGTTACCTAATTACGAGTGATATAGTCGGCGATGATATTGTCCTCGAGAACGTTATCTGCAATAATGTAGAGGGAAACAAGGTAAAGATACTACGAGGATGTCATATTAAGGAAAAAGTCAGGTTCAGAGATAAAGTAAGTATAGATCCTTACTCAAAACTAAATAGAGAACCTGAGCAAATATAATGTACAAAATGAGTCAGCAATCAGAGCAGCGGGGCCTTTTACAGAGGCTCAGGGAGGAATTCAGCTTTATTGAAGGAAACTTCCTCATAATGGTACTGAGTTGGCTTATTCTCGACTTCTTCACGGAGTTACCTGGAACTTACTACTCGCTCTATATTGAGGCCCTAGGCGCAACTGCCACAGGGATAGGCCTTGTCGGCTCACTGGGACTGGTCGCCTCAGCTATCGTTCAGATTCCAGGGGGATATCTTACTGATAAGTACGGGAGGAAGTGGCTCATCTCAACCATGACCTTCGTGGCGGCCCTCGCCAGGATATTCTACGTTTACGCTCCGACATGGGAGTGGATAATAGTGGGATCGGTTATTTCGGGGTTTTGCGGAATATATCAGCCGGCTCTAAACGCAATAGTGGCGGATTCGCTTCCAAAGGATAAGAGGGGGATGGGATTTAGCATAATCAACCTTATCGCAAGTGTATCCACAACACCCGCGCCATTGTTTGCAGGCTACCTCTTCTCAATCTATGGGCTAGTACCCAGTATGAGGTTCATTTACAAGCTCGTTATACTTGGTTTTCTTGGCGCTGCACTGCTAAGGACACGCTTGACGGAGACCATCGAAAACCCAGAGAAGATAAAAGCGGCTGAACTGGTAAGGAGCTACCCTGAGAGTATGCGTGAAAGTATAAATGTCTGGAAGATAGTGCCCAGAGCAGCCTTCATATTATTCCTAGTGGACGTGATCATTAACTTTACTAGCGGTCTCTTTCAACCTATATTGGCTCTATACATAGTAAGGGACCTAGGAATAAGCGAGATCCGCCTCAGTTATATAATGACGGCTTTACCTGTCTCAATGATTATTCTGGCGCTCCCCTCAGGTAAGTTAATCGATATAGTAGGAAAAAAGAAACCGATACTTGCCGCGTTTGTCCTTTGGGCCGCTGCAATACTGCTCCTGGTTTATGGTAACTTTACCCGTCTAATATTTTCCATGGTTCTTGTAGGTATACTTATGGTTATGGCGAACAGTGCATTGAGCTCTCTAGAGGCAGGGCTTGTACCAAAAGAGCACAGGGGAAAGGTGAATGGCAGTAAAGGCTTCTTCAGGGCCATTGCTGCCTCCATGGGACAGTTCACAGGCGGATGGCTATATGACTCAGTTAACCACCAGATTCCGTTTCTGATTCAGATATTATTGGTCATGATACCCTTCATGATGGTGCTCCTCTGGATAGATGAAGATGAGCAACTAATCCACTGAGATAATGTTATCACACCAAACTACCCTTTTCATAACATGCAGATAGATGTAATAATGTTAATATCAGGCCTAAAGCCCACAGAACTAAAGAAAAGAGAGAAAGGCCTAAAGAAATACGCCTCACCCGGAACAGATATAAGACTAGTTACAACGAGTTGGGCACCCCCAAGTGTCGATAGCCTGCCTGAGATGGAACTAGCAGCATCAGGTATACTTGAGAGGACAGTCAGGTCGGAGGAGGAAGGAGCGGATGCAATAGTTATCTGGGGAGGTCACGACCCCTCGGTTTACGCAGCCAGAGGTCTTGTCTCAATACCGGTACTTGGCCCAGGTATGGCCTCAATGCACCTAGCTAGTATACTATCAGAGACCTTCGCCCTAGTAGTTCAACTACCGCATGTTGTCGGACTTGCTGAGAGGCAGATCAGAGATCTTGGATTATTGGATAAATGTGTCGGTATATACCCTGTTGATCTCCCTGTCTTGGAGTTAAGGAAGCCCAGCAGTTTTGATGTTATACATGAAACGGTCATTGAGTCTGTGATTGATGGTGCCGATTGCATCTGCCTTGGATGTATGGCACTTAACGATCATACTGAATTGCTTCAGAAAAAGCTCGATGAGGAATACCCGGGTGTCTTAATTATACATCCCGGGAATGCGGTTATCAGGCTAGCTGAACTTATTGTGGGAATGAACCTGAGTCACAGCAAGCTGAGCTACCCGTTTCCACCAAAAGAGGTCATTTTCCCGTTCTAGTCCTTGGGTTTGATATACCTCTCATAAATGCCTTGAACGACCTCGGATCTCAATTCTAGTCTCATTTCAACATTCCCGTCTGGTTCCTTAGAAACGACCCTGAACCCCATTCTCCCCCATATGTACATGAGAGGCCTGCCTTGATCGTCCATTTCCTCCGTGGATAATTTTGTTTCACTGAAACCCTCGTGGTACGAATGTATAATTTCCAATGCGAATAATACGCTTCCTATCCCTTTCCCTTCTATTAGGGTAGCTGTGTCATCTGAGAAGAAAACGTTTTCATCGTCATTCTGATATCCAAAATCAAATCCTATAGGTTCTCCATTAAGGTGAGCAACGATACAGAGAAAGCCCTTGGACTTGGCCCTCTCACCTAGTTCCTCCCTCGAGTATCGGAGTTCTTCCCTAAATTTCTCATGATCAATTGATCGCACTATCTCCATTGTTTTCTCATTAAGGTCTCTGCTCACCGTTATCTCACATATCCCATCCAAAGAGCTGCTCAGCTTTTCTTCAGCCTCCAGGCGAGCCTTCTCGAATTTAGGTACTTCAGGCATAACTCTATCAGTCTAAAATAAATAAATCGTAATTCAGTTTTTAAAGCATACTAGCCTATATTGTCTTAGCATTAGTAAAACTTGATAAAATCTCTAATAGAGGATATTCGTATTCAGAAAATAATAAAAATTTGACATGGAATCCTTTCTTAAAACTAATAGAGGAATAAAATGAAAGCTTACATAGTATGTGACCTTGAGGGAGTAGCAGGAGTTGTAGATTTTAAGAAGCAGTGCATGGAGGATGGTCCTTATTACAAGCAGGCTATACGTATGGCTACTCATGAACTAAACGCTCTTGTAGAGGGAGTTATTCGAGGTGGTGCTAAGGAAGTTTACGCATGGCCGGGACACGGCTCTTTCCCTGGTGGAATCGATGTAGAACTACTACATCCGGACTGTCAAATAGTGATGCACGCAGGTGATGCCGGACCAGTTGGGATAAATGAGTCATTTGACGCGATGCTCCTACATGGACTCCACGGGATGGCCGGTTCTAATGGGGTGCTTTCCCACAGCTTCTACCCTTTCCCTAAGAACCTCTGGCTAAACGATATGAAGATAGGTGAGATAGCCCTCAATATTTTGAACTTCTCAGAGCATGGCGTCCCTACCGTATTTGTAAGTGGTGATCAAATAGCGGTTCTTGAAGCTAGGGAGCTTGTCCCCGAGATTGAGACTGCTGTTGTTAAGTGGGCTCTAGGTGAGAAAGAGAAACTTGGAGCCTTATCCGTACAAAAGGCAATATCACTGTCTCCCGTGAAGGCCCAGGACATCTTAAGGGAAATTGGAAGAAGGGCGATAAAGAAGGCGAAAATGATATCTACTTTCTGGATTGACCCCCCTTATGAGCTGCGAGTTGAGTACACTGAGCAGAAGTACGCCGATTTTGCTGCTAAAAATCCGGGGGTTGAGAAAATAAATGATGTAACGACAATTCAAACTAGGGACGATCTATCGCAACTGACCTTCTGATCCTTTATTTTAAATTCATTTTTATAGAAAGTTGGTAAACTCTCTCCTATGGATGATCGGGAAAAGATTATTCTAGGTCTTCGAAGTGACTGGCCAGCGGTAGGATATCTCCTATCTGCAATAGCCGGTTTCGCTGTATCAATTTATGACTTTTGGAAGATACAAGACCTTCTATTAAGGCTCAACATTTTAACCTTAATAGGGATATTGCTAGCTATATCAGGGGGCATCCTTAGATTGCTGAGTAGATTGGCATTGAGGAAAGCTGGTCTAGGAGTAATGGAGAGTTCACGTCTCAAAATATTAGAAGATCACGAACTGGTTACTAATGGCATATACAAGCATATTCGCCACCCACTTTATCTTGGGGAGGTACTAAGAAACCACGGGAGTGCCATTGCTTTATCGAGCGGCTACGGGTTT
The DNA here is from genome assembly GCA_014730055.1 of Candidatus Bathyarchaeota archaeon. The sequence goes on along the minus strand of WJIV01000135.1, from coordinate 6,185 downwards.
ATTGTAATGTCTCTGGGAACATTGTTTCTGCACTTCAGGATGGATATTGAGGAGAGGATGCTAATAGAGGAATTCGGGGAGAATTACAGGCAGTACATGGAAGATACTAACCGTTTGATACCATATATCTATTGATTAAGTATCATTTTTATGAATGGATCACTCAATATGGCAGTGACAGATATGGGAAACCAAGCAGTCGCTATGCTAGAAAAGGCAGGATATATCCCAACTAGAGAAAAGTGGACACCCGTGGATGACGCTCTGTACGGCGTAGAAGAGCTGTTCAGTATTAAGAAGGACAAGGCTGAGACGTTCTTGTTTAAGGCTTTAAAATTTAGTGTAGATCATTGGTTTAAAAATAGTGACTGGTACCATGTCTATTGTAATGAGTTTGATTTCAAACCAGACCAGCTAAAAACCAAAGAAGATCTAATCAAGATACCGGTTGTCAGCCATAGATTCTACAAGACCTACCTTGAGGGCCCTGAATTCAATAGATGGATATCCCAAATTACCTTGGGAGAGATAAAGGAGCCGAAGATAACAGAAAGTAACCCAACTCTTGATGATGTCATCGATGCCTACGGTGAGATAGACCTCCTAGCTGCATACAGCAGCGGTACAAGCGGAAGGTTCAGCTTTATACCTAAGGACAAGTTAACTTTTAACCGGAGCCAGTACTGTCTCGGAAAGATGGGCATAAGCGAGATACTCGGAGACTGGTACGACCCAGAGGCATACGCATTCCTTCTTGGGCCTAATCCCTCAAGAACCAACATGTGGGTTGGAAAAGTGGTCAGCCTTATGGATCATGTCTACAGAGATGTCCAGTACGCCTTTGACAGGGATATTACAACCCAGATAGTAAGGCTGAGTCTAGGGGATACGAGGGGCTTCTCTGAGAGGCTTATGGCGACTGTGATGAAACTCATTAACACCACACACAGTATGATACCTAGAATAATTGAGTGGCTGGAAAAAAGAGATGAGAACGGTGATAAGGTATTCATCGCCGAAGCCCCCTTCATCCTTCAGGCTCTGATATCGAGGTTGGAGGGAGAGGGAAAAACCTTCGATTTTGGAGATAAGGGAGCAGTAATAACGGGGGGAGGATGGAAGACCCACCAAGAGGAGAAAATTCCCCTGGAAAAATTCAGGGAAAAAGTTGAGGAAATACTTGGGATACCCCAAGAATTGAACGTGGACCTATATACCATGGTTGAGAGTAATTGGCACGCCATCCATTGCCCAGAGGGGCACTACCTTCACATTCCACCAACAGTTGTATACCCCATAACTTTTGACCAGAACTATCAGCCTCTAGAATATGGTGAGACGGGGAGATTCGCATTCATAGACACTTTGGCAAATAGCTACCCAGGTGCAGTAGTAACCGGAGATATTGTAACACTGCACGAGCAGTGCCCAGCCTGTGGAAGAACAGGACCGGTTCTGGAACCCGAGGTCAGCAGAGCCTCAGGAGAGGAGATCAGGGGATGTGCTGAGGAGATGAGAAGATTGATGGATGAACAGACACCGGAACTTCTCCACGACCTCGTATGTACACCTGATCGAAGTAGAATGCCAATGATGCTCATAGATAGAGATAACTAAATCTTGCCCTGTTCTTTAAGCCACTTATCTTTATTCTTGATACAGCCCGTGTCAGCGGCCAAAGGATTACCAATATAGTTTATGGCTCTAGCTCTGCAACCTCCGCAGAGATATCTGAACTGGCAAGAACCGCATTCATCTTCAAGAGAGTTTCGATCAGTGAAGCAGGGGATCTCCCCGAATCGTTCCCAAATAACCTGGAAGGACTCATCGCGTATACTACCCTCGACCCATGAAGGGATGAACATACACGGTGTTACATCACCATTAGGTTGAATACAGCAAAACTGACGCCCAGCACCACACCCCTGGAGGCTCTCAAGTGGTACTTCTGATCTATTATCCCTTAACATATCATAGTGGGTCGGCGACTGAACATAGAACTGCTGTTGTTTCTGAGCTTTTGTCTCCACGTAAAGCAAATCTTTGTCAAGCCTATCGCCAAGTGCCCCCTCCAGGCAAGCTCGTCCATACTGAGGGGCAGTGCTGAGAACCTCCAAGCCGGCAGTCCTCCTTTTCTTGAAGAGCCTGCTTAGAACGTATTCACGTTCCTCGGGACTCAGATCCTGTTCTACTATTCCAGGTGCTCGTCCCGTTGGAACAAAGTTGAAGTGAATGAAGCGATTTGCACCTAGTTCGGAGGCGAAATCCACCATGGCATCAACCTCATCTAAAGTATTTTTAGTGAAAACCGTAGCCACTGCTGTGAATATTCCTGATTCAATGCAATTATTTATCCCATTCACTGTCCTGTCCCAACAACCCTTGGCCCCCCTGAACTCATCGTGTTTCTCAGGGTTAACGCTATCTAGACTAATCTCTATATAAGCAAGCCCATGTTCCTTTAGTTTTCGAGCAAACTTGGGTGTTATCATGGTCGCGTTACTCGCCACCGCAACATGCATACCCTTCTCAACCATCATATCAAGGACGGGAAAGAAATCAGGGTGAATCAAGGGCTCCCCGCCTGAGATGACCGGAACTTTGACGCCTGTCCTGTGCATGACCTCTACAAATTCTAATTTCTCCTCTAGTGTCAATTCGTCAGGCGTTCCCTTATCTTTAGCGTCCTGATAACAGTGCTTACATCTGAGGTTGCACATGTTGGTAAAATTCCATACAACCATGTACGGGACACGTCTGATACTACCACTACTTTTACCAGGCTGAATTATACTCGTCTTAAGCTGGTCAATTAGCGAGCGAATGGTCATGATACCACCGACCAGAACAGAGTTATTCGGACCGGTTTAAACCCTCTGCAAAGTAGCTAGTATTTCGAAAAAAATATTTTAACGACAGCGATTCGCAGTGTAGCTTGTCACACACGTTAGTGAAGCCATGGGATGCCCCATGTACCCTTATGAAGATGAATGACGTAGATAGCGAAACCTACGATCCAGACAACCAAAAACAGACCCTCTATTATACCTGTTAATTTTATAATTCCTCTTAAGTAGAAAAAAGCGATCAGAAGAATAACACCTAGTCCATAGAGAGTCGAATCATTTTTCTTATGGATAAACAAGCCCTTAGATTCTAATGAGTTCCCGCAATGAGGACAAGTCTTTTCCTCTTCAGCGATTACTTTTTTACAATAAGGACAGATCTGATCCATAGTTAAACAATTATGAAACTTGTAGATAAGTCTAAGTATTAAAAAATTATTTGGGAAAGAGTTTCTGGATTTCCCTGAAATCAGTTATGGGTTCTATTACGTAATCAAGCACTGTGAGATAGCTCGTTGTCCATTTCGCAAGATCCATAGGGTCATCGGTCTCAACTATCATGAACGCCTTGTTCTCGGACATGAAAGTGTGAATTGGGAAGATCATCTTATCTCCCCATGCTTCCCCCTTCTTAACTCTCTCATCCTCTATCTCCATGGTCTTCTTATAGTTCTCTTCAAATGGCTCCTTTATTCTCCAGGTAACAAGATACTTCATATTAGATACTCTCCAAGTTCATCGAGAGGCAGTTGCCGCTAATAAATAACGGCAAAGATTGCCCTAAGAAAAAACCGATTACAGGATATTTAATCATTTACTAAGGCTATATCTAGAATTACTTGAAGAGAGCATACTGTACCAAGTCTTCTCCTAAATACTCCATCTTTAAGTATGCTTCAGGCACAAAGCCGAGATCAACACATATCTTCCTCATATCTTTATTCCACGGACGAGTTCCCAGCTTTATTTTTAGAGGTAACAGACCTATCCAGTAGTCCAGAGCTCTTCTCATCAGCATCTTTCCAAATCCTCTTCCTCTATACCTACGATCTACAGCTAGTAGATGTATCTGCGAGGGCACCTCTTCTCCGCCCTCAGTAAGAACTATAAATCCTATAGCTTTACCACCAAAGACGCCAACCCATATATGTGTACCAGGTCTCTCGGCTCTTCGTTTGAAATAATCCTCATCAAAGGACGTCATACCTCTCTGAATCTCATCCTTGAATACATCATTTGCAATAGCGTATAGTGATTTTCCATGGTCTGGATGAAAGTCTAGAATCTCCATCAAAGATAGTAGATATTTAGAGTATATTTTATTTCTTACTAAAAATTGGGAAAACTAACTGACCTTTAGTGATATGTTTAAAAAATATTATCTCCAGTTGAATTGACATGAGACCAATTATCGGTATAACATCAAGACATGATCGAGAGAAGAATTGGATGAATCTGCCTGATGCTTACGTTAAGGCAGTTCAGAGAAACGGGGGAACCCCAGTTATACTCCCTCCTCACGAAGAAATAGATATCGAACAGCACATATCATTAATTGACGGGCTCATAATCTCTGGTGGTCCTGACCTCGACCCAATGTTATACGGAGAGCAGCCAACTCCAAAACAAGGATCAATCAGCCCTCTAAGAGATGAATACGAGATTAAACTAGTAAAGCAGGCCTTGGAAGTAAATAAACCAATATTTGCCATTTGCAGAGGGGCTCAGGTTCTCAATGTTGCATTAGGTGGAACGCTAATTCAAGATACAGACTCTCAGGTAAAAAGTCCCGTGAAGCACAGACAGGAAGCTCCAGCGAGTTATGGAACTCACACTGTCTGGCTTAGAGAGGGTTCCAAGATTAGGAAGATATTTGGTAAGGAAAAAATTATCACAAATAGCTTTCACCACCAGGCAGTAAAAGAACCTGGTGAAGAAGTTGTTCCAACCGGCTGGGCTAGTGATGATGTAGTTGAGGCCTTTGAGGTGGAAGGAAAATCATATGTATTTGCTGTTCAATGGCATCCGGAGCATATGGATAACGAGATGAATAAGCTTTTTAAGGCTATGATAGAAGAATCTAGCAAATAATTCAAGGGATAGGTTAACTCGGTGTTGAGAGATACTCTCTTATCACTCGGTCTAATTGCAGCGGGTCTACTAGCAGGATACATTTTTCGATCGCTGCATGAGAAATACAATATGCCGCAGATCGATCTTCTGAGGCTCCGTAAGAGGCTTCAGTCGATGGCGCTTCTATATGTCAATCCTGTTGCTTTCCTAGGTGCCATATGGTCTCTCGATTTAAGTGATCTAAGGATAATATCCCTCCCATTTATAGGGATCTTCGCCATTACGCTGGGAGGTCTTTTAGGCTATATTGCAGGTAAAATATTAAACCTTAGTAGAGAGCAGACAGGTGTTTTCATAATCTGTGGAAGCTTTACTAACATAGGTTCCATAGGTTCCTTGGTTACTTTCATATTATTGGGTGAGAGAGGTTTCGCAATGGTCCCTTTTTACAAGATCTTTGAGGGAGTAATATACTACAGCATAGGATTTCCCATTGCTAAATCTATGAGTGGTATCCTATCTGAAGACGAGGGCTTTATTGAGAGGGTCATAAACGTGCTAACTGACAGATACGTTATAGTGGCCTTGTCAAGCATGATGGGAGGTTTATTACTGAACATTTTAGGGTTTCAGAGACCAGCTTTATACTCGAGCCTCAACAGCATACTAATCCCGGTTGGGACTCTGCTACTGCTATCTTCTATAGGTATGGCAATTCATTTTGATAGGATAATGAGATACCTAGTGGAAGCGGGCGTTATTGCCATTATCAAGTTCATACTGGTACCAATAGGAGTTTACTTGCTGGCAAACCAGCTGGGTTTAGAAAAAGTCGACAGCGGACTGCCTCTCAAGGTATCGGTAGTCTTGGCCTCAATGCCGGTAGCATTCACTGCTCTTGTTCCACCGACTTTGTATGATCTGGATGTGGACCTTGCTAATGCTGCATGGTTCCTTACAACCGCTTTATTGATATTTGTTATACCTGCTCTTTCTATTATCCTTGAATTGATAGCATAATAATTTGGAAAAATTATGGATTCTATTTTTACTGATCTCCCCCATATTGTTTCATACCTTCTTCTTATAGAGCGAGAGCACTTCTTATACGAAGGTGTACGCAGTGGGGGAATCTCCTAAGCATGCTTTCCTGAAGGAGGTGGGTAAAATGCTACTCTATAACATGGGTTGTAATCTAGTGGAAGAGGAGATTAAACTGAACCGCCTAGGCCTCATACCCTATACTGACATGGATAATAAGAAAGT
>WJIV01000134.1 GCA_014730055.1 Candidatus Bathyarchaeota archaeon | reverse complement strand
TTCATATTTGTTCAAAGGTTTACAAAAATTGTGCTCTTCGAAATTTGAAGAAATAGGATTTGAGGCTTTATACTCTATTAGCTCGCACTATCAGGCTGAATCGGTCGTAGTCATAGCGATGTACCTTTGTGCCCGATGCTATCCCCTCTGAGTATTCTCCAGCTGTCCCGGCCTTGATGCTCTTGACGGCTTCGTAGCATTCTCTGATAAGCTCCTTTTCTATCCTAGGCTCATTATGACTGGGCATAACCCAGTCATACTGGGGCATTAGGTCAACCATCTTTCTGAAGCTCTCTATAAACTGGTCCAAGCTCGTGGTTGGGGCATAGATGTATATTGGCGCGGGGTAGAATGTGTCCCCCGTCCAGAATAGTTGCTTTTCCCTGTCCAGTAAGCATATACTATCTGGACTGTGCCCGGGTGTGTGAATAACTTCAAGGGATCTACCTCCAAGCTCTATTACATCTCCATCTTTAAGCCACCTAGTCACAGTAAAGGGCTTTATTCTCCAGGTCTCTTTATCAAAGTACTCTGGAAACTCTTTCCATACCATATCCCCCTCGAGAAAGTGTCCCATCTGCTCCCTTGTCTGACCCTTTTCCGCTCTCTCTCTGCTGAAATCTGTCTCGAAGACCGCGACTTCCTCGAACTGATGGTTGCCACCGATGTGATCTCCATGGGTATGAGTATTAACGACCATGACAGGTAAATCAGTCAGTCTTTCTACAAGGGCTTTGATATCTCCGATACCGTTTCCCGTATCTATTAGCACGCCTTTCTCGTCTCCGAGGATTAGGTAGCTTATAACCTCCTCAAATTGACCGTCCTCATATATTGCATAGACGCTTTTGGTGAGCTTGTAGACTTCGAACCAGTTGTCTGGTTGTTCAACCTTGGTGTATTTCTTCCAAACTTCTCTTGGAAGCTTCTCGTACCACTTCTCCGGCACTATGATATTATCCTCGGTATTATTTGAATAAGCCATGATAACCCATAAACTCGATTATAGAATATAGAATTAATGATTAATTAAGAGAAGTTAGGGAGCCTTGGTCACTATGCTAAAACGCCCGTAGTCGTACTTTCTTATAGGAGTACCCCTGTCTGTTCCTTCAAGGTAATCTCCTCTTCCTTCTGCTATGTCAACTACCGCTTTATATACGTCCTTTAGCAGTCTTTTCTCTACCCATGGCTCATTGTGGCTGGGCATAAGATGGTCATATTCGTCGTAGTAGCTCAGCATCCTCTCATAGCTTTTCACGAAGGTAGGTATATCCCCGCCATTTAGATATGTATAGATTCCTCCGGTGTAGAACATGTCCCCAGTGAAGAAGAGTCTATCCTCTCGATCCAAGAAGCAGCAGCTATCCGGAGTGTGCCCTGGGGTGTATATCACCTCAAGGCTTCTTGTACCTATGTCCAGTATGTCCCCGTGCTTGAACCATTTTGTGACCTCGAAACCTGGTACGACGTAGTTATCGGGATTAAAGTCCTCGGGGAGAGGTTTCCAGACCATTCCATCTGCTATAAGGTGGGCCATCTCGCTGTTTGGTAACCCTTTCTGGGCCTCTCGGCTCCATGGGTGGTCCAGCATTGCAACCTCATCGAAGAGGTAGTTTTGTGCTATGTGATCATTATGCGCGTGGCTATTCACCACCATCACGGGCAGATCGGTGATCTCGTCTACAACAATCTTGATGTTACCTATACCGCACCCTGTATCGACTAGAAGCGCCTTATCGTCTCCGATGACCAAAGTGCTCAGGGCTTCCTCATATTGTCCTGGTTCATAAATGGCATAAATTCCTTCCATACACCGATATACCTCGAACCAATCCTGACTGACAGGCACCCGCTGTAACTGAGAGTATATCTTGCGTGGCAGCTTGCTCCACCACTTATCCTCAACTAATAATTTTCTATCCTCTGGTGCAGACATAATCCCCTATGTTGAAAAGGTGAGTTAAAGGCTTAACGAAAAAAATGGGGGTTAATTATTGTTTCTCCCGTTTCCAAACCCACAGAACCCTCTGCGCCATCTGGCTACTCTGTGAACTCTATGGAAGAAGGGACCTCTCCATGGTGGTAGCTCGATACCCAGTTCTTCAGCTCTGCTCTCAGCGTACTCCCTCACATCGGATCGAAGCTGCCTCCATGCTTCCTTCTCCTCCTCTGATAGTTCTGACCAGGGACAATAAATTTCGTTATCCTCAAGATAACCTTTCACGTATTCCCTGATCTCCTCGCGGGTACTGCCTTCCTCTCGCATCTCACTTATGGATTCCATCAGTTCTGTTCTCTGTTCTTCAGTCAATTGATGCAGGATGCATCCTGGATGCCATCCAAAGAATCCTCCCAAGGAGGGTGCGTTTGTAGGTTCCTCAAGGGGTTGATCCGCTGACACGATGTAGAATCCTCCGGCGATGAAGGAGACGGCCAGTAAAGCGGCGAGCGATAGAGCAATTTTTCTATTTTTCTTGTTCATACAGGTGTTTCACCTCAGACAACCAGGCAGTAAATTAGTTTTAAACAATTTTTCAAACTTAAACCAGATTTTGATCAGATTTTGGTATAATTTTGGTATAGGCTTAACTAGAGTTTAAATCAAGTAAGCCTTGAATAACAGATGGTAACCTATGGCTCCTCCCTCCCGCGCCTTCAAGCACCTGCTCCTCTGGTTGATCGCAGGTACGCGCGGTGGAGAAAATAGGGGAAGGATCATAGTGACGCTTCGTGATGAGCCTATGAATACAAACCAGCTGAGCAACCACCTTGAGCTTGACTACAGAACTGTGAAGCATCACCTTGATGTGCTTGAGGAAAACGGACTTGTGTCCACCATAGGTGATGGTTATGGCAAGATGTACTATGTATCATCGAGACTGGAGGAGAACATGGAACTCTTTGAGGAGATATGGGGAAACAAGGAGGAGAACAAACCTGAATAAAAAAGCGTTGAGACTTATGTTGATCCTCTTAATGCTTACCACATTGGTACCAATAGCTAATGGAATGCCAGGTCCAAGGAGGAGATGGCCCATTAGACCGAGGTTCGATGAGATAGACCCGGAGACACTTGAGAGGATCGCTGATAGAATAGCTACGATGACACGTTGGAAGATAGGGCTTTCCACAGTCAACCTCATACTCTATACATACATTTCAGCTTTCTATATCAGGCTCTATAGGGAAAATGATTCAAATTTCAGCCTAAGCCTGGCAGGCCTATCTCTTGTTCTTCTAGTATACTCGATATCTAGCAACCCCTTGATTCTATGGTATCTTGGCAGGACGGATAGGGCATGGCTTGCAGCTTTCGACTTCATACCTGACTTGTTCTCAACACTTGCCGCTATAATATTAATCAGTATATCAAGAACCTGAGAATACTTTCCACCTAGAAACTCAATTACATTAACCCGAAAATTTGTTCTTGGATTATGTTTCAAACAGAAGTACAATTGTATTACTGTTTACCAGTAAAAATATCTCTAGAAGATATCTACTTTAAAAATGAATTATAGCGAAAAGCGAGATTAACTTTCCTCTATTATATATCCGCACGTGTAATAAGTGAGAACTTATTGAATCTGTATTTTCTAACTAGGATATCGTAATTAACAGCAACCGAACGGCTCTCTTCATAATCTGAGATATTTCCCTCAGCGATATCTTTAGCCCCCCTGTATAATTCTCGTATTATCTCAGCATCCACTAGTGGCTCATTGTGAGCAGGAAGCAGTGTGTCATACTCCTGTAAAAGGTCAAGGAGGACCCTGCTGCTCTCAACGAAGTCTGAGTGATTCCCACCCGGGAGATATGTAGTTACTCCCCCTGTGTAAAAGTGGTCACCTGTCCAGAGATACCTCCCATTTCTGTCAAGGAGGCATATGTGGTTGCTGCTGTGCCCAGGGGTATGTATTACCTCGAGCTCTCTTTCACCTAGGTCAATGACATCCCCGTCATGCAGCCATTCCGTTACTGTATAAGGTGGAGCATAATAATCGTCAGGGTCGAAGTCATCTGGAAACTCTCTTATGACATTGTCACCTGATATAATCTCACTCATCTTATCATGACCGAGTCCCTTAGCTGCACTTTCCCAACTCATGACATCATCAAATACAGCTATCTCCTTGAAGTCGCTGCATCCCCCAATATGGTCGTTGTGAGTATGAGTTAACAATAGGAAGTAGGGCAGATCCGTTAGCTCCTCAACTAACCTATCAAGGTGGCCAATGCCGGTACCTCCATCAATTACCACGGCTTTATCCCGTCCGGTGACCAGATACATCAGTGCCTCATCATACTGACCTCCCTCGTATATGGCGTAGAGCCAATGATGGATCCTGAAAACGTCATACCATGGTTGGCTAGTCTCAATCTTCTCTAATTCTGCGTATATTTCTCTTGGTAGCACATCCCACCAATTTGACATATCTCAGCAAATGGCATACACAGTTATTATTCTATCGAGGTTGGGCATCTGAATAATTCATCTTAATGTAACGTGTCTGTTTAATAGGCTATGCCTTTCTTTAAGAATATCATTAAAAATCGAGAAAATTTGCAAGCCATATATTTTTTTTATTTATTATAATTCTAATTAGAAAAATGAGAGTATTTTGCATTATTCAAGCGCAGCTGAATATTCTATCTAACACTTTTTTATACACTCGCCCCCTGAACGATAGTCATTTGATTTTAACATGTCTCATTAACTTGAGTTTTGTATC
>WJIV01000133.1 GCA_014730055.1 Candidatus Bathyarchaeota archaeon | reverse complement strand
CTTTTATAATAGAATAAATAATCGATTTTATCTTTATTTCTAAATAACTACTTATTGAGGATTTAAGATGGCACTGTCTACATATTAGACAAATTTAGTACGCATCGATTGTTTCTCGCCACGTTTTTCACCGCTTCTTTCTTGCTTAACTAAGCCTGCTTAGGATTCCATCAAAGCCATTGTCGAAGCTAATGATGCTTTCAATATCCAGTTTTCTCACCAACGCTATAGATGAACAGTCGGTAAAGCTAAGGCCACGCTCAGAATATCTCATGAAAATACTCCAACTGTCATCAAAGATCCCTTCCCCGACAGGTAGCACCGTGACAAATCGTGGGCGGTCAACACCCAGGATCAAATTACCTAAATCGACAGCAACGTCATGTCTTCCTGTTCTCATCAAGGCAACAGTCACAGCCTCATCGAAGACGTAGTCAGAGGTAAAGCCTAAACCAATTTCTCCCCCGAGAAGACTCTCCATAAGTTCCACTGCTCTACTGTGGTTTACGTCCCTAGAGTTGTGGAATGCAACAAAGAAGCCAGTATCCAGGAAGACACTCATGCTTACTCACCGTATAAAATCTTGTCTATTGTATCCTCGCTGGTCTCCATGCCCCAGTCAACTGAGCTGTCGAGTATAGCCTTCACATCGGCTGAGTCAAGTTTAACTATCCCTCCTTGAGCCTTTTCCACGACGATCTCCTCGTACTCAGTCCCGAGCGAGACGAGTATCTCGAGGACCTCCTGAAGGGAGAGCTTCTTTCCTGTTATAAGGTACAGTCGAGCCTGTAGTCGGTCAAGCTTTTCCTTGTACTCTTTGCTAATCTTAACAGTGGTAGCCATGTTACAAGGTGTAAAGTTACACGATTAATACTTTTCTACCATTACCTTAGAAGGGCGAAACTTGATGATGGTTCCTCTGTTAGCCTGGGAGACTTCCCTTAGACGGATAGGCTTCTCCAGCTAGTTATGGAGGTAATCGACGAGGTTGTACTCGTCTCTGATGACGAGATTAGGGCTTCCATATGCCTCCTGGCCCTAGAGAACAAGCTCGTCGCAGAGGGGTCTGGGGCGATGACCCTCGCAGCAGCCCTTAATACACCAATAGAAGAGAGAGGAAGAACCGTCTGCCTATTCACAGGTGGAATCATATACTCAGATAAAAATAAGATTCTATACTAATCGATGATTTTATCTTCAGTCTTCACTCAGTATTGCTGTGGAAGGAACATACAAGTCAAATCACTTTGAAGGAAGAAGATACCCTAGAGATTGGTCAAAAGAAGATATTGAAGGATACGCAACTACTACAAAAACAAGACATGTCACAACAATTCCAGTAAACGTGGAAATCAAGGCGGACCAAAAAATACTCGATTATAGTACACTGGAGGAAATCCTCAAAAAAGCATCCAAATACGCAATTGTAGACTGTATCTGTAGAACAACTCTTGAAAACTGTGACGCACCGAAGGACGTATGCATAGGTTTAGATGATGCAGCAGAAAGAACTGTTGAGGCAGGGGAACGTAACCCCAGGTATGTCTCATATGAAGAAGCGCTAAATGCAGTGAACCGAGCGCAGGAAGCTGGATTAATTCATATGGCCTTTACCCGAGAAGATGATTCTTATCCAAAATCAATCTGTGGTTGTTGCACTTGTTGTTGTGGAATGCTGGCAGCTGCACTGCGTTTTAAGGTGAATGTTCCGTTTTCTCTTGTTACTTCTGATAAGATCGCTTTGTATGATGCTGAGAAATGCATAGGGTGCGGTACTTGTGTTGATAGATGTCATTTTGATGCCTATGAGATGGTGAATGGTAGGATTGTTTATTATACTGATCGGTGTTTTGGTTGCAGTAACTGTACAACCACGTGCCCAACGCAGGCAATCAAGATGGTAAACAGAAACTAGTAATCGATGACTTGATACTTTCTCATAATGGTTCTCAGATAATTGTGAAAAAAAAATGAGTGATACTATTTTGTTAGAACGCTGGGTAGAATTTTATGTCTATCTTCATACCTTTGGCTGTCCCAACACCCCAGACCTGCATTCCATTAAAGTGTGAATACTCTGGGTGACAGCAGAACAGTTTGGCGTTTTCGGCTAGTTTAAAGGTTCCATCTGGTTGTGGAGCGCTTACCCCATCTGCCTCGAAGGAGATGTTCTTGCCCTCTTTTGTGGTTATTACTGCTCTTACGTTCAACTCGTTTCGCCCATCAGCTCTCGTGAAGAGGTAATCTACTCCTTCAGCTTCGCCTTCTATCTGCCCTGTTATTTCTCCCTTAAAACTGATGTTTGCCCTAAATCCTTCAGGCGGGACCTGTAGTTTGCCTGTTAGGAGCTCTTCAAATGAGGAGCCGAACTCTGTCACCCCGGTGATGTCGTAGGATGCTTCGAATATTGGTTCTCTCTCCATCATGTTTACCTCATAATGTTTGGTTTGCATGCATAGATCGCATGTGATCATACTAGTTGCTTTTATCTATATTTAACATTTAATGACAGACTCCGGTAAATAGATTAAAGACTATCAGCTGAGTTTTACATGATAGATTGCGCTTGAATTCTACTCACCGTGAAATTAATTCAACATCCCAATTAGAGATGCTATATTAATAACTGAAAATTTGTGGATTAGTGTTTTTCCAATTTTTGTATAATCGATGATTTTGCTGTCAGCATATGATACCCTTTATTTGCTAACTCCAACTACGTTTAATATTTTTATCATTATTTGATTATGTTTCAAGTTTTATTTCATCAGCAATTAATGGTATATTATCTTCAAAGTAACACTACCAATTATTTATCAGTCACTTTGTTACATATTAAATGAAGTTACATGAGCAAAACAGTGCGTGTGGATGATGAAACTTATCGTAAATTATCCGAGTACGCCGGGGAGCTCCAGTCTAAGCTTAAACGACCTGTTAGTATCAACGAGGCGATAAGATATCTAACCCGTGAAATTCCCGCAAATAATAGGATAAGCGACCTAGCCGGGACTTGGAAGACAACAGATGAGGAAATTGAGGAGATAATGACAGACCTAAGACGGGGATGGGAGAAGTGGAGACACTCTTAGACACGGATATACTGGTAGAACTCCTCCGAGGTAATGAGGAAATAGCTCAAAACATAGACATGCTGGAAGCTGAGGGTACTCTTCTTTCAACCTCCACAATAAACACCTTCGAGCTATACTATGGAGCCTATAAGACAGTAAACCGAAGTGAAAACATTCAGTCAACAAGAAGGCTTCTAGATAGACTGATAATTCACGAACTGGACCTGGCAGCATCTGAGAAAGCAGGAGAGCTCCAGTCCCATCTTGAAAAAGAGGGGATACCACTGGAGTTCAGGGATACTCTCATAGCATCTATAGCATTGACTAAAAACATATCCTTGTACACTAGAAATACTAGACCCTTTCAAAGAATCCCTGATCTCATAGTATCCTATTAAGGAGTTAATGGATTTCCTCGACGAGAATTAATATTTGTTTCAAGATTGACTCAGAACATTAACAGTATTATCTTGTTTTGCTCAAATTTTATGGAGATCGATTATTTTATTATCGCTTCTTCCGATTTCATATTATGGTACGTTGTCTAGAATGCCTTTTTATGCATCAAATAGACAAAGCCACGGAACGCTACTTCTGTTTGAAAGCAAGAGCCTATATTGAACATGAGATTGACGAAGCCATTGGATGCAAAGACTATAGGGACATAAAATACTCTAATTGATGATTAGCAAATTTTCCTTTAAGAAAAATCAAGAGACAAGCTATGATTGCTATGACTGTATTTTTCCGGAATTTTATTTTGCCTAAAATCTATTATGATATTAATTTAGGGTTGATTATATGGATATCCGGGCTTTAAGTAGGAACTCTGAGGCTGAAAAATGTGCAATGATGATGGCATCTTATGACCCCTGGAAAAGACTAGGTAGGGGTTATGAGGAATCATTGAATATCATCAAGGATAAATCGAGAGAGGTATATCTGGCCATGGTGGAAGGGGAGATAGGCGGGTTCATAGTGATAGAGATGAAGGGCTCTTTTATCGGTTACATCAAGTCGATTTGTGTAAAGGCTGGTAATCGAGGTAAAGGAATAGGAACGGCTCTAATGGACTTCGCTGAGGAAAGAATCCTCTCGGAGACTCCTAACGTCTTTATCTGTGTATCAGACTTTAACACCAGGGCCATGAATTTCTACCTAGACCGAGGATACAAGGTAATTGGGGAGATTGAGGACTATATAATCGAGGGGTCATCCGAGATACTAATGAGAAAAACCACAGGACCCCTAGCAGATTGAGAGATATAATAGATAATCTTGGGTTTTATATCTAAATAGAAATCTAGGCGTAGAAGATGTTAAAACCAGTAGAAAAGTGATTCAGGGAGCAAAGAGAATTACCTCCAGATACGCGTTAGCATATTGCCTAGTGATATATCCATTTGATTTTTAGTGAAGGGAGTGAAGCCAGTGAAGGCAACCTAGGGGGCTCCAAACCATTAGTATGCCTAATGATGAATTTCTAGCGGGGAGTAGAATTCAAACCGAGCCTTTGTAGTTGTCCCAATTACCCACTCAAATTTTTAATCAATTATTTTATGCTTGCAGTGGTTGAGTACTAGATATTTATGTCTGTTTAGAATTTTTTGTTAAATATACCTAGCCCGATGATGGCAGCCAGTGAGAGTGCTCCACTGTACAAGCTGGTAAACCATACCCCCTTTATCTCCCATAGAGTGCCTACAATCGAGTTAGCGAAGAAAAAACAACTCCCAACGACAAGATAGTATACGCCATAAGCGGTTCCAAGCAGGCTACTATCTACGTAACCGGGGATCATTGCTCTTTGAACCGTCTCCACTACCCCCATGTAAACGCCGAATACAGCCGCTATCAGGTATGATGACGCGAATATTAGATGGAGCCACGGCAAGAAGAACGGCTGTTAGCATAAAAGCTATGTAACCGATCAGAAGGACCCTCTCCTTACCTATCCTGTCTGAAAGCCTTCCCGCGGGTATGGCGATAGCGGTATGTGTGAGGTTTACAACAGCGTACACTATTGGTATGAGAGCCTCGCTTACCCCCATCTCTTTCGCGTTTAGTAGAATAAAACTGAAGTTGAAAGCACCCAGGCTGAAGATCCCGACAATGGTTATTAGAATTAAGTATTTTCCCTTGAGAACCTCCCTCAATCCAACTAGAAACCTGAACTCTGTACTCTGAGAAGCCAGGATCTCCTTGACACCGAATATGATTATAATTAATGCAATGGAGCCAGGTACCAGCGATAACAGGAAGACCCCTCTAACCGTCCACCCAAGTCGGACCATAATAAGGGTCGCTGTGAGTGGACCCACGATGGCCCCGAGCTGGTCCAGGGTACGGTGAATCCCGAAGGCTATTCCCTGCTCCTTGTATGAGGCGGAGTCACTGATCAAGGCGTCCCTGGGAGCTGTTCTTATGCCCTTACCTACACGGTCCAGCACTCTTATGGATAGAGCCTGGGCTACTGTGTTTGTGAGCGCAAAGAAAGGTTTGGCAATGTTAGAGACTCCGTAGCCAAGAAGAATGAAGATTTTGCGTTTATTGAACCAGTCACTCGTCACCCCTGATATGGCTCTTAGTATATAGCTGAGGGACTCCGCGGTGCCCTCAATGAGCCCGAGTGCTGCAACGGATCCTCCGGGCAGTCCAAGAATGTAAACAGGGAGAATGCTGAAGACCATCTCGCTTGAAAAATCCGTGAAAAAGCTAACGTAACCCAACATGTATACGTTTCTGAAATCGCTTTCTTCTCTCAATTACTGCGCCTTAGTTTGGAGTACTGGATCAGGGATATACGTTTTTCAGTCAAAGAAGAGAAACATGTTCGATGATTTTACTCTCATTTTCTTCCGTTATTAGAATCCAAATCATTTCCTACGGGAGATATCACCAATAAGCTTTGTTTTATTTCTACTACACAATGCAAAAAAATTTTTATATTATACTAGATATACTATACAACGTTAGGTTGTATACCTAAGGTGATGTAGTGAGATGAGTGAAGAAGATAAGACCAAAGAAATGGTTGAATCCCCATCCCAAGAAGAAAGAAGGATAACCACTGGAACAGAGTGGACCAGAGGAATAGATGACCTATTCGAGGACTTTAGAAGAAGCTTTGACTCATACATGTCACCCTTCGTACCTATGAGGAGCTTCCTACCACGAACACGGGGCTTCCCAGTAAGAGCCCCATTAATAGACCTGATGGACAGAGGAGATCACTTCCTCATGAGAGCCGAGCTCCCGGGCTTCAAGAAGGACATGGTAGACGTTGAGCTTAACAAGGACACCCTGGTCCTCAAGGCGGAGATGAGAAGAGAGGAAGAAGAGTCCAACCAGGACTACCTGCACCGTGAGAGGACGTACTCGCAGGCCCAGAG
>WJIV01000132.1 GCA_014730055.1 Candidatus Bathyarchaeota archaeon | reverse complement strand
GTGCATAGGTGCTTATGAATTGGATTGCCCCTTGGCCATATAACTGCTAATGACAGGATTCTGAGATCACTGAGATTCCTAGCGAGTTCATTAAAGTAACCAGTATCGCTTGTATACCCAAATGAACCAATATCCGGGGCATCGAATCTAATTCCCATACTCGTTGGATCTGAGTGAAGTACTTTAATCGCTCTAAAACTCAATTTACCTATATCGAACTCGGTATCTTTCCTCATTGAAACAATTTTCTCTGGTAGCTTCTGATGGTATAAGCTAATGCTTGGACCAACGCCCTCAAATCCCTTTAGAACACTCTCCGTTGCAGCAAGAGTTCCCTTGTTCCTTCTTCTTCCAAGTGTCATGGATTCGATCAATACCTCAGCATCAGTATAATGGTCAGGGTGACAATGAGTTACAATTATTCCAGTTAAATCTCTGGGAGGTAAATTGACAAGGTTCGAATATACTAGAGCCCCTGGTCCGGGATCAACATGCACCTGAGTCTCACCGTGAATAATCCTGAACCCTGCTGTCCTCCTCCTTTGTGTACTCATAACGAATCTCCCACCCCCTGTACCGAGGAAGTGGAGTTCTAATTTTGGCAGACCTATTCACCTTTCCTGAGAACTTTACCCGAAAGTTTACCGGTATGAATCCCGTCATTGATGGTTATCTCGCCATTGACTATAACATAAGGTATACCCTCAGGATACTGGTGGGGGGCATCAAAGGTAGCACGATCCTTTATCGTCTCAAGGTCAAATATTACCAGATCTGCTGCCATACCCGTGCGAATCAAAGCTCTATTAAAAATTCCAAGTCTAGAGGCAGGCATACTAGTCATTCTCCTAATTACTTCCTCTAATGTGAACAATTCCTGCTCTAGATTATACTTTCTAAAGTATCTAGGAAAAGCACCATAGCACCTAGGATGAGGCTTACCTTGACTCAACTTGCCATATGGAGCATGACTCCAACCATCACTACAAGGCATCACAGCTGGATGCCTCACAAGTGTACTTACATCTTCCTCCATGCCCCAAAACGTTACATTCATTGCCTCAGCGTCCTCTTCAATTAAGAGATCACAAAGTGCGTCAACAATAGATTGATTTCTCATTCTCGAAATTTCAGCTACTGTTCGACCCTCAAATATCTTGTTTTTATCTGATTTGACATAGGTCACTAGAACCTTATTGAAATCCCTTCCCTTATTGAGTCCATCTCTCTTAAACTCGTTATCGAGTTTTCTCCGGATCTCATCCTCTTTAAGGCGTTCCAGCATCCTTTCAACGCCTCCTTCATGTACCCAATCTGGTATAATTTGTGATAAAAGACTTGATCCCGCAATGTAGGGGTAAATATCTGCAGTTATATCCAAACCATTTTCCCGAGCTTTCGAGATAATTTGTAAAGTCTCCTCTTCATGTCTCCCCCTTAGCGATTTATGAGATGCACATGAACTTCCAAGATGAGAGACCTGTATTGGCACTTGGATTTTGTTTCCTAGATTAATTGTGTCCTTAAGGTTAGCAATATCTCCTCTCATATGTGTTGAATATATACCACCTTTTTCTTGTAGTACCTTACAGAGATCAATTATTTCCTCATTATTCGTGAAAACTCCTGGTGGGTAACCTAAACCTGTAGACATACCGTAAGCACCATGACAGATGGCCTCCTCAAGTAAATGTCTCATTTCCTCAATCTCGTCAGCACTAGGACTTTTGTCTTGAAATCCCATTACATTGACTTTTATCGAGCCATGACCAACAAATGGTACTAAATTAATCCCAATACCCCGAAGCTCAAGTTTCGATAAAAAGTCATCTAAAGTAACCCAGTCCCAATTTAAGTTCAAGCCAGAAGTAAATGGCTTAAGATAAGATACAAGATCTTCTTTATACTTTTGATATAGTGGGTAAACAGACAAGCCACAGTTCCCCATAGTAACAGTTGTGACCCCTTGGTGAATGTAGCTTTCACACCTCGTGTTACCCAGAATTGTGTGATCAGTGTGAGAATGTACATCGATCCAACCAGGACTCACAATAAGTCCTGATGCATCAATGATAGTCTTAGCGTTCTCTCTTATCTTACCTATACTAAGTATCTTCCCCATTTTTATTCCAAGATCAGATTTGAACCATGGACTACCTGTCCCGTCTACGATTTTTCCGTTTTTTATAAGTAAATCGTATTCCATATTAATCCCCTTTGAGGTACCATCGCACCCGTTGTACTATATTTATACTGATGAGGCTAGATTTTAATGAATAGCTTATATCCTGAGAACAGCTTTTCTTTGTGAAATAAATTGGGAAAAATCGCTAAAGGAATCAGGTGTAATGTAATAGGCTGTAAAGATGACGCGGTGAGATCTATTAATATTAGTAAAGCCACAAAATCGGGGTTGAATGTTAGTGGGAAAAAGGCATATTTATGCAAGGAGCACTACAAAGAATATAAAAAGGGTAGTAAAAAGGAACGCAGAGTAGAGAGATGGAGGTACGGTGTCCCTTAACCGACGAACTTTGGACGGTCCTGGAGGTAAACAGGCAAGGGTACAGGACGGTAAGGCTTTCCTACGGTCTCTTCATGGATATCTGCTTCTAATTCCTCTACGCTCATATGCCTCTCTTTATCC
>WJIV01000131.1 GCA_014730055.1 Candidatus Bathyarchaeota archaeon | reverse complement strand
GAGAATACAATCCATTTCAAATAAAGATGAAAAAAATTGGCGTGTAATAAAATATGTTTTGGTTAAATATCGACTATCCGACTAGTATATGCAAATTGCATCACGAATCATGCAGGTACTGCACACCTGAATCCACAGTTATGAAAAAGGTAAATGAGATGGGTCCTAATGGTGGTTGGGTTAGCTTTGAGAATCCGCGAGAAGCGAAAGAATATTTTGAGGAAAACGAAGGCGAAAGAATCTGGCAACCGTGCAAGGTTTGTAAGCCATTCGAAGAAAATGATTAGTTTTTCTCTTCTACCAATCTAATTAGGTCCTGATCAAGAATCTCTCCGCAGTACCAGCAATTGGCTATGAATTTCGGCATATAGTTATTGCATTTTGGACATTTCTGTAAAAAATCATCGTTTTTTTCAATCAAATCTTTTTTAATATATTCATCTAATAATTGATTACGCATTTGTTTTTCCTCATTTTTAGATTGATCCGTCAATTTAATTACTAAAGTGTCTTCTCCTTGATTTGTGTTTTCATGAAGAAAGAACCGGGCTACCGACTATTTCTTTCTTGTCCCTTTCAGAGATACTTCACTTTATTAATTCTTGGGTTTTTAAAAGAAAATAATTAATTTTCTAATGGAAATAACCTTAATTTCATACTAATTTTTCGATTAATTTGATTATTTTGGAATTTAGTATGAATACATATATAAATCGCCTTTCATATTAAATAGTACTTATTTTGAAAGAGGCGTATTTATTGGAAAAAACGGAGTCAGAGCTTAAATCGGATTGGCAGACGCAAACTATTGAGCTAATGAAAGCTTTACATGGATACGATGACCCCAAGTACAACGAAGAATTAAGCGCTATAGACTATAGAACAGTCGAAGACGACAAAGTCAAAGTAATGAGAGCACTAATTGACGAAAACAAACAACCTGCACCAGCGTACGTAGATACAATTAATCAGACATTGGAGGATTTAGAGGAGAATCCGGTTGATGAAGTATTACTTCTTGCCAAAAGAATTACCTCTTCAGCGCGAAGAATGGTCAAGGAAAACGAGAATTTAGATTATTTATCACCCAAAATTGCTTCTCATTACCGGATAAGTGAACTGGTCTACGCTATCCAAAAGAAAACGATGGATTTGTGTAAACAAGTTTGTGGCAAGGTTCCCAAGAGCGCAGAGGATTGTAAGGGAAAAGTCGGACTGGATTATGAATGTGCTGTCAGAAGAGTTAGTGATGACGCTACTTTCCACGCAACAATGAAATGGGATACAGTATTAATGGAAGATTTCGCGAAACTACTTGAATTAGAGGAAGAAATTGAGAACCAGGAGGTGAGCTAAACTGCCAACTCACGGTTCATTAACCAAAGCTGGTAAAGTTAGAGCCCAGACACCGAAAATAGAGACCACAACAGAGAAGAAGAGTGTTGGGCCCAAGAGAAAGAATAGAAGGCTTTACCTGAAAAGGATCAAACTAGGAACAGACAAAAGGTTTAACAGGAGATATTAGGGTGAGCTACGGACCACCCAGAGGTAGTCCCACCCAAGAAGATACTCCTAATAACTGCCCAGAATGTGGTTGTAAAAAGCTCATCACCGACCAAATGGAAGGTGAAAAGATCTGCAGTAAATGCGGCTACGTTATAGATAACACTAAGATTAACATGGCCCCCGAGTGGAGAGCATTCACTGTAGAGGAGAGGCGTAATAAAAGCCGAGTTGGAACACCATTTAGCTATGCTATATCGGATAAGGGATTATCGACAACCATAGGAAACATTTACTCTGAGAGAAGCACTCGTAAATTATCTAGAGAAAGAAAATTCCAGCTACTAAGGATCTCAAAATGGCAGAGAAGGGCGGTCAAGTCCTCTCACCAGAGAAACCTGACAAAAGCAATGACAATCCTGGCTCAGATCTGTGATAAGCTTCATATACCGAGAAACGTCAAAGAACAAGCTGCATTAATTTACAGGAAAGCATTGAAGAAGGAACTAGTGCGGGGAAGAAGTATAGAGACTATAGTAGCTGCATCACTATACGCTGCCTGCCGGATGACAAAGACACAGAGAAACCTAAGAGAAGTAGCTGAAAAGTGCACCATCGAACCTAAAGAAGTAGCTAAGAATTACCGATTAATTTACAGAGAGTTAAGCCTGAGCGTTCCTAGACCCAGAGCACAGAACAAAGTACCTAAAATCGCTGCTAAAGCCAAGATCGGGCAGAAAATACAGCAACACGCAGTGGAGATATTAAGGACTGCAGAGAAGGAGAAAATCACAGCAGGCAAGGATCCAACTGGCCTAGCTGCAGCAGCTCTTTACATCGCCTGCAGGAAGAGTGAGCAAAAGTTCACTCAGAAGCAGATAGCGACGGCTGCTGGTGTAACAGAGGTTACTATAAGGAATAGGTATAAGGGGATAAAGGAAAAGCTAAACATCCAGTTCTAACATTTATTTTGATTGAATATGGGTCAATCCAAACTTAGAATGCACCAATCCATTGCAGGCTATATGTTTGAGGGACCCTATCCTAATTTTGAGAGAATTCAAGAAGTCCCAGGTTTATGGGCTGTTATTACTACAGATACCAGAGAGTACTATTTACTTGATATCGGTTACTCACAGGATATCAAGAGTTCATTAGTGAATAATCCAAGAGGAAAATGCTGGGAGGAGTTTGACCAAGGACAGATGCTATATGCTTTTTTCCATGAGAAGGACACTGACGAGGAAAAATATAACCTGATTTTAAGAGATATTCGTAAAAATTATGAGAATATTCCCTGTGGGAACTAGACGTACTTTCTGTGCTTTGCACAGGAGACGCAGTAATAGACTCTGTGGCTAGAAGAATGTATTCTAGCCCCAGCTTCTTTTAAGAGTCTCCTAGTATTACGGTCTAGGGGCAGTGAACGCCTTGTCTTAGATATGGCCTTGTCCCTAGGGACCATGGCACCACACATTGTGCATTCTACGCTTCGCGTTCTCCCGCTTTGACCTTTCTTCCTGGTAATACCTGAACTCAGTTTTTTCACCTCTTTATCTCATTTGTTTCTGGGCCCGGCCTAAGACCAGCAAGTTAAGGGGTACTCCGTTTACCTTGCTAACCTTGTATCTGACGCCCGGGATGTCTCCCATTGACCTTGAACGAGGGCCATGGATTCCTTCAATCATAACTTCGTCGTGTTCGTCGATGTAGTTAAGAGCGCCGTCTCCTGGCAGGAACGCTGTTACCAGCTTCCCGTTCTTTATGAGCTGGCATCGTACACACTTTCTGATGGCGCTATTTGGCTGTTTTGACTCTACTCCTACTTTCTGAAGGACGATACCTCGCGCCATTGGTGCGCCTTCCAATGGATCGTACTTTTCTTGTCTCCTCTTCAATCGTAGCATGTAGTCCTTGCTCTTCTTACGCATCTTCTTGCGCTGTTGCCTCAGTTTCCTAGCTGTAAACAATCCATTTGGCATTTTGATCACTTAATTCTTTTTTATTAACATACGAACAGGTAATGGAAGCTTGTGCTGTGCCCTTCTAAGCGCTTCCTGGGCAATTGATAGATCTTTCTGGTTAACCTCAGCCATTATTATTGTATCCCTGGTCTCGACTCTTGCTGCAACTGCGACAGGTTTACCGTAAGCCTTTTTCATTCCCTCTTGGAAACGGTCTGCTTGTGCTACATTTACTCGCTTGTGTTCTCGAAGTACCTGGTGGGGGTATGGAACGATCTTTAGGTGGAACTTGCTTCGTTCAATTCTTCTCTCCAGATGCCTTAATGCAGCTACTCTTGCTGCTTCGAGTGCATTGTGACGTATCTGTCCTGCTTTAGTATTGACTAACTCCACCGAGTGGGTGTAATCCCCTTCAGGGTTACCCATAGTGAACCTGACGATCTTTGACCCAGGAATCCCACCCATGTACTCTGTTCTGGTGTAAGACATCTGGCTGTTCTTGTCTCTGTACGCGCTTGGTTTCATTGAATTTCATCCATTTTTCTAATTTTCAGCGATTATCGCCGATAATTATATTTCGTTATTATTATTAAATGCGTTTATTTTAAACATTATCCCTGAAAAATTTAAAAAACTAGTAAAATTGCGTGAAGTTGAGGCTATATACAGTAGGGTTTTTAAGATATGCCTCTTAAAGAGACGTGAAAACAAGTTTAACTGGGATGGAGAAAGGTTTTCCAGAATATTGCAAGTGATTTGGCTTTTTGAAAGGTCAAGGTGGCTATTCTCTTATT
>WJIV01000130.1 GCA_014730055.1 Candidatus Bathyarchaeota archaeon | reverse complement strand
TGGTGCTTAACCTGGAGAGTGAACGATTGGACGACTTTGATGAGGAGGATGTCAGGTTGATGGAACTCCTGTCACTTCATATCGCCTCAGCGCTGAGGAATATACTGGCCCTAGAGGAGAGGGCGCTTTACGATAGGAGGCTCAGGGAGCTGAACCACTTTGGCGTAGAGTTGGGGAGCTGCTCCTCGGTGGAGGAGATAGCTGCCCTGACCATGAGTTCGGTGGAGGCTATTTTTAACTACACAACAGGGTCCTTCGGTATCGTTGAGGGGGACCATATCAGGTTTGTTGAGCTCAGGGGTCCGACAACGACCCCGGTTATACCCCTCGATAGTAGAGGGATCACCGTTAGGGCGGTGAATACGCGGAGGCCTCAGCTTGTCCCTGATGTCAGGCTTGATCCTGACTACCTTGATGGGAGGGTTGAGGGTGAGGAGACCCTCGCAGAGCTCGATGTCCCTGTTCTGGTTGACGGTGACGCTGTTGCTTTGATCAACCTGGAGAGTGAGAAAGTGGGCTTATTCAACGAGTCCGACGCTGATCTTGTGGGTGTTATGGCGGAGCATATATCATCTGCCCTCAGAAATATCCTAATTAAGGAAAAATGCCCTTACCACGATAGATGTTCTCCCTGTCTGGGGGTACCTGCTGCACCTGAAGAACGAAATATAAGAGATAATTGAGTATTTCATTTTAGAAAAACTGAGTGGATCCTGGTTTACCTCATCTGTAAATGGTCTCTGATTAATTATCCTTGATTACATTTTATTCGGAACTAGAGAAATGTTGGTTAAAAGTAAACCCATTAATATCATTATTACGTTTCTTATGAAAAATAATAAAGTGGGTTTTCTTGGGCATTAAGAGAAAAGAAGTTGAAAAATCGAGATCGGGAGGGAGTTAATGGTTTTATTGAACCCTGTTTTGGTCCAGCCCATTGGTATTGTTCGAAATAGCCTGGGCAGGAGATCGTTCAATGAATGGGAGGAAACTGAGTCAGAGATAGTTGTCAGCGAGGAATACAAAGAGGCCTTGTTTCGTCTGGATGAGTTTAGTCACGTAGAGGTACTTTTTTATCTTCATGAAATGGACAAGGATTTCAGGAACAAGATTCACCCTACAGGTAACCCTGTTTACCCTTTAATGGGGGCTTTTGCAACGAGGACGCCGAATCGCCCGAGTAGGATAGCGTTAACGACCTGCAGACTCTTGAATATTGAGAGCACTGTTTTGAGGGTAAAAGGTCTTGATGCTTATGATGGGTCACCTGTTATTGATATAAAGCCCTACACAGGAAAAGCCATTGAAAATATCAGAATACCAGATTGGTTAAAAAACTTGAAGAATAAAAGATAGACAAACTGATTTCTTAGCATGCATCAAATGTTCCAGTTTAAGAATCCAGAACCAAATTGTTATATTTTTAGGGTAATCTTTGCTTTATGGTTTCCCAGAGTTACTATAAAGTAACTAAATGTATAAAAGAATTAGATTTTTATAGTGTATGAGGTTCAATTTACAAATTCTTCAAGTTTCTTATACCTGTTCCTAATAGTGGCCTCGGTCACCCCGGAAGCGTCCGAGAGCCTACTGAGTAACATGATACCCGCAAACCCGGCAAGCTACATACAGCGTAGCAGCCGCCAAGCCCATAGGGTGTTTACCTGAAGTAGCCCTAGCCTCCATGGCGGCCATAAGGATCTCCACGGCCTCCACCCGGGCCATCTCACTCGCCCCCACCATCTCAGCGATCTTGGGGACCCTGGTCCTAGGATCAGGGTTAGGAGTATCCAGCATCAGCCTATCATGAACCAGCCTGTAACCACGGGAATGTGTGAGAAGGAAATTTATGATATAAGTTTTACATCCATTTTTCTATTGACCGCCTTGATTTCTTTCTCTATTACTCTGATTCTACGGAGCAAAAAACATCTATAAAAAGTCTCATTTGACTTAATCTAGGGAGCTATACCTCTTTTACGTGGGAATTTGGTATATTCTAAATTTTATAGAGGCTGATTCATAATAATTATAATAGGTTGCTCTTCGAAAGAAATAATACCATTATTACAATCATAAGACCCAATTTTTAGCTGCTCCAAGGCGTCGTCAATCAAATCAAGCTTGGTAAAGATATATTGCGAGGTTACTCTGTCACCTAGCGGGTTAAACGATAAAGGACCAGTAACACCACTGAACTCCTCAGACCCCATTAACATATCAGCCACAATCCTTGGATCACTGCTATTTGCCTCAATAACCGATAACACAAGCAGCCAAGCACTATCATAAGCTAAGCCAGCAGAATACTCTAAACCCCTGCCGCTAGGAAGCTCATTTTGCTTTGTAGCGTCCATATATCTTTGATCGAGAAGTCTATATTCTGTATTATTCTCAAAAACAGGTCTAATACCATAGAGCCCAATATTATGTATAGTTTTATTGTGCTTTCTAAGAGTCTCATCCTTACCTGAAATTAGATACATGTTATTCGGCATGAACCACTCAACATCAGATAAATTAGGGAAATCCTCCATTATCGTGAAAATATCCACCTCTGAGTCATGGAGAACTGTGAATAATATCGCTACAGTCCCATTAATAGCATCCATTTTTTCCGAAGCAACCTCAATAACATCTTTCCAATCAACATTTCGTATATCAATAGATATGTTATGGATGTTCCCTCCAAGTGTGCTGAACTCTTCTTCAAAATATATTGCATCATAGTTTTCATGCATTGTACTTTTTATTGATATAAAATCCGTTATACCAAGTTTATACGCATAATTTGCATAAACTCTCATTGTAACATCGTCAGGCGTATGTGTTCTGAATAAAAGTTCATGCCCTTCAAATTTACCGTTAAAAGTTGCCACAGTTGAACCTGTGCTCATTAGAAGTATATCGGTGATTCCATTTTCTCTTTGATAATACGTCCATTGATCGCATTCGCTTGTGGACCTGAGTCCAATTACATAGTGGTATCCATTTTGATTCATCCATTCTACTCTTTCATCTGGGTCATCTTTAGAATCATATAGATTGAAATTAAATTGCCAGTCTATTGAGTTTTGATTACAGTAGTTGTCTATGTCCTGTTGTATGAGTTGGGTTATTGTAGTATAATCTACCCATGGAGGACTGGAAGTATATTGGGGATTTATTACTGCAATTCTTACTATTTTCTCGTTTTTATTTATCTTTAACTCTGGTTTTTCTGGGGTTGTCTGTGTGTATATTATTATTGATGCTAGAAGAATAGAGAGGACTAGGATCCATTTCTTCATTTTAAGGGTAATTCTCTTGTTTAGTATTAACTTTTTTTGTAAAAAATATTTTAGTAACGTTAATTTAATTTCCATTATGCGAGAAAAACAAAAGCATTGTTACATTAGGAGATATTTATCGAAGAATGTGCTTACTCGTTTACCTGTACATTTTTTTATGGCGTTGAGTATTGCATTGAAAGAAAAACTATTTTAAAAAACCTATCGAATCATTAAGGATACACCTTTGAATAAAATAGACAAAACAAGTATAAGCACATACCTCTTAGCATTGTTAGCTACTCTATCATTCACATACCTTTCACTAAAATTTCCACAGTTACTGACCCAGCTTCGATACTCTACTATTTGGAGAAGAATATACGCAAAAAGAATCCTAATCAGCGTCCTACCAATATTCCCATTATTTTATTTCTACTATAGCCTAAAAAGGAAAAACTACTCCCGATCAGCGTTGAGTTCAATGATGTACTTCATGCCCACGTTCATGATCTATCTAATTGGAATGGCCTTCACATTTACGGGAATAGAAGTTATCTCTTACACAATCTGTAAGATACTATTCAGGTTTGGCAGTGAAGCAATATTCTTTGACACAATCCTATCAAGGATCTATTACATCGGAGAGTTTTTCTATATTCCATACTGGTTATTCATATTTTTACTCTGGCCCGGTCAGGATTGGTACGGGATCCGCCCCCTAAGGGACCAGTATGGAGCGTTCTTCATTTTACTCGGAGCCTTGGTCATGTTTCTGGGTATAGCGGCCTGGTTGGATGGTAAAAGGAAGAAATTTGATCTAGTTACCCAAGGGGTTTATCAACTTATTCGACATCCACAGTATCTGGGGTTCATTTTATGGGGGTATGGTGTGCTTGTGTATTCTACTCATAGACAGGCTCCTTTTCATCATCCATTAATGCCTACCTTTAACTGGGTCTTGAGTAGTCTTATGCTGATTGGCTTGGCTCTTGTTGAGGAAATGGAGCTTAGGAAGGCTTACCCTCAATACAAGATTTACGCTAGGAAGGTATCCTTCTTTGTGCCCTTGCCAGGAGTGGTAAGGGGAATAGTTGCTAGACCTTGGAAGGCTTTATGGAAAGGGGAATATCCCAGTACATATAGAATGGTTTTTGTTACATTTTCATTACTGTTTGTGTTGCTCTTGTTGCCCGGGTTACTTTTTGGGCACTTGTATAATTACGAGGTTTTCAGACAGTATGCCAAAATAATTAAACTACCTTACTAATATGATAATATCTTCGAATTTTGGAGCATAAGAATGAAAAAAGCATTATTATAATGCTGGAAAGTAAATATTCGTATTAATTTAAAGGTGGGTCCGACAGGTACATAACTGTTATTTAGTCTAATGTGTATGTCAACTTATGTACGGCTTTGACTTAGTGCTTTTCGTGGGGATGGCAGTAGTAATCATAGTTCTTGTATACCAGTTCATCGGATTAATTAGAAAAGATCCTGATTTCTGGTTAATAGCTAGGACAAATAAGGAATATATGAAGCACTGGGACCATCTAGAAAAGATGCAGCCTGAGAAAAATAAATCCATTATTAACCTTAAAAAGGAAACTGAACCAGACAACGAGTCTTAGCCTAAATAGCTGCATCGCTAATGTTTTAGAACAATCTGATTACTCTCGTCAACGTTCCTTGATGGGCTATATCAATTAAAACTCAAATATCTATGAGGTGGTGTTATACTGCGGGAAATTCAACAGGCTTGGTTACATTAGACGCATACTGGGTTGATGGGCTCATTTTATTATTGAATTAATATTACTACATATTGATGAATACGAGAAAATTGATACCCCTCACACTGATACCAACCCTCGTCTTATTCGGTTATCTTTTCAATAACTATGCCAAGAACCCATTGACCCCCGGCTTTGGCTTATACCCCACATTAAACGATACCGAAAAAGAACTCGTAGTCATAATAAACAAGTCACTTGAAAAAGCATTAGTGGATGGTGAGATAATAGATGGACCTTACCCGGACAATAAACAACCCGTTATACTATCAAACCGTCTAATAGACCCGTACTGGGTTCTACCAGTCAAAAACTGGAATATACAAGTATACTCTATGAACCAGATCCGTAACGAATACAATGGCGTAGACATCAACGGACAGAAACAACGAATATGGCTCCAGTATAATAGGATAGAGTTCAATACAGACAATCTTGCATACGTTGAGATGGGTTTAATGTATGATTACGGTGATAACCCATGGGGAGTCGCTTATTGGGGTTTAGAGGTATTTTTTTCACGAGACAATCAACATGAATGGATAGTGGACCGTACAAACGTCCTAACCATATAGTATATTCATATTACTCCATCGGGTTTAAAACGTAGGACCAGAGACAAGACCAGAACTGGTACTAATGGTCTATATTCTCCCACCCAGGGACCAAACAACCACTGACCAGCAATAATTAACCCAACCTCAAAAACACCAAAGAAGAAACCACCAATAAACGAGTCTCTGGGGGAGAAGACCCCGCCAAACAATGCCCCAGTCACAGCGGCTATCAGTGAAAAGTAAGCTCCCTCGGGGGAGGACTGAATAAAGATAACGAAAAGAGCACCTACTAGACACGAGATGCCTCCCGTGAAAAAATGATAAACCCTCTGGAGGTTTGTTACATCAACTCCTTGTATCATCGCCAAATCTTTGTCCTCGGATAGTGCGTTGAACACGACATAGTAACCCGTTCTGGGAATAATCACAGAGAAAATAACCGATACAGTAAACAAAAACAATGAGATAAACAATACACCCGGGTTACCCTGAAAAGTAAAATCCTGAGACCTTAAGGTAAAAACGAAGTCATATAATGCATATTGTTCCCTGATCCACCACTGCCAGATCTTGGTTAGGTTAGTTAAGACAATCATGCCTCCAAGTGAGGCTAAGGTCAGCTGAACACTATCCCGACCTCTCATTTTTAGAACACTGAATAATGCATGTATTATGACTCCCTGGAATCCACCTATCAGGAAAGCCATGACTGTCCCCGTGTACGGTGAAAGATGTAGCTGTGTTGAGACATAATAGTTGAAGACTATGCCCGTGGCTATTATCCCGGCTTGTGTGAAGTCTGGGAAATCGTCTAATAAGTGGTTTAGTGAGAAAGCACCTGATAGGAGTGCTAGACCACAAGAGTATACAATGATATATATAAGAAAAAATGGCAGTTGCATTTTCTCTCTTTTTTTAATAATTCATAGATTTTAAGTATTGTGAATAGTTTTTAAAATACTAGATTATAATTGACGTCTAGAAAGTTTATTACTATTTTATCTGTCTGTGCGTAAATCCAATAGGCATCTTGGTAATTTACGTGGTTAACCTTAAATGGTTGACATTATTACTTTGATCTGTATATGAATCAACTAGTGATGGCTGCGTTCGTATATGCGTCTGCACTCATTTTGTTGACCGAAGCTTTCTCCTTGATTTACATGTCGACCAGAGTGCCAAACTTTGCACTTGGGACAATAATGATAACGGGAGCCTATGCATCATATACATGTAAGGAAATAGCTGACTTACCTGTTTACATTGGTTTCCCTGTCTCATTCATAGCAGGAGCCTTACTAATGTTAACCATCGGTGTACTCGTATTGGAGCCACTGTTGGAGAAGGGAAGGTCTCTCGTTGAAATAACTTTAGCAACTATAGGGTT
The DNA here is from genome assembly GCA_014730055.1 of Candidatus Bathyarchaeota archaeon. The sequence goes on along the minus strand of WJIV01000130.1, from coordinate 4,407 downwards.
GATGATACTCATAGAAGGTCTGATACAGGTATACCATGGGTATCTCAGAGTTCCACACAGTAACATTATGCTAAAAACATATGATTTTCATATAGGCGAAGTTAACGGGGTTTTTCCAGTATCCACCGTTTGTGCAGTATCCTCATTTATGCTTCTAAGACAGTTACTCGGGCACACCAGACTTGGATGCTCTATTAGAGCGGTCTGGAGTAGCATTGACCTCGCTCAGCTCCAGGGTATTGACCCCAGGCGAGTCCGGTTTATTGTATGGTTTATTTCTGGAGGGTTTGCGGGTTTAGCCGGTGCGGTAATGACTATGTGGTTTCACCTTACCCCGGTTAGCGGTTCATGGGTTCTTATGTCCGTCTTTGCCGCTGCTTCTTTAGGTGGTTTTGACAGCATTGGCGGAGCTTTCATTGGTGGCTTATTATTGGGTTTAGCAGAGATATTGTTGGTGACTTGGGGTCAGAGTTTTATCGGTGTCTGGGTTGGTGAGTACCGGCTTCTAGTATCTTTACTAACTATTGTCCTTGTTTTCTGGTTTTTTCCTAATGGTTTGTTCGGTCAAGATATCCAGGAGGAGTACTGGAAGCGTTTTCACATTTGGGGGAGGGTGAACAGAAGGCGTCTTCTGGGGGGTATTATTTTCTTTATATGTTTCTTTGGTTTGGTTTTTAATACCTGTAGGGTTAACAGGAAGAGGGCTCGGCAGGAGCTGTTCTCAGAGTTTGCTGGTTATGATCTTGAGGTAAGGGAACGGGAAAGAGGGGTGACCAGATTCCATCTTGGTAATCTTACTGTGTTTAAGAGTACTCTTTCTCTCTATAATGTCTCAAAGGTATATGTTGAGCCTTATGGTTCCGGAGATGATTACGTGTTTTATTATGTTAGAAATGGGAACTATTGGACAACTACGGTTAGAATGAAGCTCATTGGTTTTTGTAAATTTAAGCCAGTCTAGGATAGCCGTGGTTCCATATTTGATGTATTTTCAGTCATTCTCTTTTTCATAAATCAGGAGAAAACCTCTTCGGAACGGAGGGCTTACTTCAGGGGGGCAGCCTACTGTAGTCCCTACTGTAAAGACTCTTTCTCCATCAGAACATACACTATACGCATAATCCTCATTACCACACCAATCATAAACATCACTTGCCAGGATGGACCCATCAAGGTCTATGATGCATGTCAAAGCATCAAAATAACGAGGAGAGTCATTAAACGCACCTACTCCGTAAATGTCTCCATCATAGGACATTAACCCAACAAATGAACCATTCACGCTTCTATCAAGTTCATTATCCCACAACTGCTCCCCAGTGCAGCTGAACTTGGTCATATAGAAGAAACTCCACCCCTTTGTACCTGAGCCAACAATGTATACTCCCTCATCTGTGGCGCAAATATCGTAAACCTGATCCCCTCTGGTGGAGGCCCTTCTAGTGCTCCATAACTGGTTACCCTCAGTATCAAACGCTGATACTATCGAGTCACTACCTCCAGTGGCGTCACCTTAGTTGAGCCAGCGACATAAACTACGTTTCCCTTGATGAAGATTTTACCTCCGGATACAGAGCTTTCCCAGTTAACCTGTCCTCTGCTATCGAGTTTGACCAGAGAACCATCCTTTTTTAGATAAACATTTTTCTCGGTCGCATAAACATCGCCGATGCTGGAAGCATTGATGGCCCATTCACGAACCCCATTAAAATTATACTTGGCTAAACATCTGTAAGATTGACTAGACTCATCTACTGCTTCCCCTACAATGTATAAGCCGTCTCTATTGCAGCTGATTTTTCTAGCTCTGGTATCACCGGGGCTATCCCAGGTTGTCTCCCAGATGACCTCGCCATCATATGTTAGCTTGGTTAGACGGGTGTGGCTCACTGGCTGAGACTCGTTATTATACTCCCAGCCGGCCACATATATCATGTTATCATGAACACATACATCTTCTGCGACAGTGAAAGAGTTTAGAATTACCGTGTTTATTCTTTTTATTGTTACCTGGTTTTCATTTGTTTGAGTTATATAGTATAGTCCAGTTGTGGATGTTATGATAATTATGGCGAGTAGGATGTTTCTCGCATTGTTTACGGAAGGCATACTTGTCTAGATAAAGGTAACCACTGTTTTAGTTTTATTTCTTTTTGTAAAATGTTCTTTACAAGCGTAGCTTGATCATTTCAATGACCTAGGTACAAGTTTTATTCACGGGAAATCCAATATATCTCTTACATGAGTTATTATTTGAATTGTAACTCTGGTTTTAGAAAGACATATAGATGAATAGTTTCTATTTTAATTGATGGAAAAATCTTCTAAACATAAGCAATCAGAGATAAAAATAATTTCCACGATTCTGTTTGCAGTAATCTTGTTTATCGTTTACAACATCAATCAAGCAAACTTGAATAATAGTATTTTACTTACCGAGAAAACTATTCATGATTCTGGGTTAAACGTCACTGTGTTACCAAGAGCCCCCCCATAAGTGGGTAGACGAGATCCCATGGAAATCAACGGGATACAAGGAAAGAATAGAGGTTGATTCGATAGAGGATCTCATTAATTATGCTTCCGAAGTTGGAGTAAAAACGGTTCACAGGAATGGATTAGATTTCTACGTCTTCTGTTCTAACAGATCACCAAGGATGTACCATATACAAATTTATACTCCATAATTTTACGAGAAACAAGTATACCTGTGACTTTTCATATACCGGTCTAAAGGAGAAGATCAATGACCTCTCGGCTAAGAGAAGAGTGAGAGAGGTTCAAGGAGTAAAGAGCAAAGTCTATGAGACCACAGGTAGGGGACTTGAGGTTTAAAAAGACCTTGAAGAGCTTGTGAAATTACTTAACCTGTAGATACATACCAGTATTCTATTCGCCTTCAATGTCTTCACCCAGGTCTTCCTCAACCTCCTCTAATCCGGGTTCATTACCTGATATTTCTTCGTGACTAGAATTCCCGGTTTTCCCTGTAAGGGTTCTAATTGTTAAAACAACAAGTACTATGGAAACAAAAATTAGGGATCCAAGTAGTAATTGATTATACAACCTCATTATGAAACTTCCCATGTAAAATAGAAACTGGAATCAAAGAGTTCTCCAATCTTCTGAAAACCATAATCCTTTAGACGCCAGTAAAATTAAATATAATATGCTTCCTCTTATAATACCACGGATTAGAACACCAGAAAAAAGTTAGTCAAGTTTTCTTTTCCTCACCAAGCTTTATTCTATTAGATGTAGTGAAGATTTCTTCTCGAAAAACGATTTAAAATTAGAACACGTTTCATCACTGAGAGATAAATGGGTTCAGAGGAAGATACATATAACACCATATTCCACGCCTTAAAGCACCCCATAAGAAGAAGAATACTCAGACAACTAGAATCCAACCCGGCGACCTTCACCGACCTACTGGACGAGCTAGGGATCGACAATGGGCTGCTGAACTACCATCTTAACAATCTTAACGAGCTCATAACCAAGGGTTCAGACGAAAGATACCGGCTGTCAGAGTTCGGAACAGCCACATTATTTCTTACGAGGAGAGTAGAGGAACCCGTAAAGAAGCAAAATGAAGCACCCTTTGTGGGGATTCCAAACCATGTAAAGGTAATAACTGTATTATTCATTATCCTCGTTGGGGTACTTGGCTTCATGTACATTGACCTGGGTAACAGTTACAATGTCCTTGAGACAAAATATGAAGCGGTGAAGCAGGACCATGAGAGGGAGAGGAGTAGGCTTGAATCAAGTATTGTCTATGAGACCTTGAAGATGTCTCTTGTCGATGAACAGATCCCTGACCATAATTTGCTCACCCATGACAACAGGGACATAGTACTCTCAACCTGGTTAATAGAGGGCATAGATGTTCCCATCAGGATTGGAGGCTACAGGATAACCCTGATGAGCCCCGAAGAGATCGAGGAGAAGGCTGAGGCTGAAGGTGATTTCCAGTACCTTCAGTTCACCCGGTTCGACATCAACCCCAACGATATCATGGTGGAGATAAACACTGTCGGCGTCTTTGATGCAGGAGGAGGTATGACGATACAGTTCAGATTAACAGGAACAATCTACCAGATGTGGATAGCATAGAAATCATCATCTGAGGTAACTTTCGCCTAATCACTAAGGAAGATAAAAGACTAAGAATGGTACAGTGGAACATGATGATTTGGTAAAATTCCATTTGATTCAGGGATTTCTAGAAAAGTGGATCAACAGTTGTACTATAGTAACTTGATTGGACAAGATATAATAACACAATCACAAATAGGAAGAACCATGTGATTATTCTACATTTTTCTTTTTCAGGTGTTTTATACCCTGATATAATGTACTTTTCCAGAAGGATACCGAGTAGCATTACCATTAATGTATAGG
>WJIV01000129.1 GCA_014730055.1 Candidatus Bathyarchaeota archaeon | reverse complement strand
GCATAAGACCAGGCCTCACCGCGTCGAGGTAGCTGTAGGGTTTATGGAAAACTGCGTTACTACTTGCTATGCTCTTTGTGCCAGAGTCTAGGCCCATTCTCTTAACCTTTGAGTCAATATCCAGAAGCCTGTCAACCTGCTTTCTATCGAGTTTCTCATCCTCGCTGAAGGTGCTGAACATGCCATCTGTCCTTATACTTGGTAGACCAGCTACGAACTCTATAAACTCTGGAGCTTCCTTCCAATTAACTCCCACTCTACCAAGCCCTGTATCTACCTTTACCCATATCTTAGCCTCTTTTCCCAGTTTTTTCGCCGCCTCACTGAGCATCTTCGCGGGCTTCTTCTGGTAAATAGTCTGAGTTATGTCTAATTCTGCTACTTTCTCGAACTGTTCGGGGCTAAAAAGAGGGTCAAGACAGATTATACCTATGTCGAGACCAGCGTTTCTGAGCTGAAGAGCCTCCCCTAGCTTGGCAACGAGGACGCGTTTTACCCCTTGAGTCTGCATATACGCAACGCATGGTACTATACCATGACCATAACCATTTGCTTTTACGCATGGAACTATTTCAGCGTCCCCTGTCTTCTTTTTAACTTCACGAAGGTTATGACCTATTGCGTCGAGGTCAATTTCTAGCCAGTTCTGAAATCCCTCTATTTTTTCTTTGATTGTTTCAGAATCAGGCTGGTTCTCAAAATACTTGCTCATGAGGGGAAATACGTCAGATATGTTATTTAAGGTTAGAAGAGGAAAGCCGGTGGGAGGGCGAATTTCTCTAGCTCAGTCTTCGTAATGGCTTTTATCCGCCAGAGCTCCATCTCCTGATCTGGCAGAACGAATGTAATGCTTGTACCTTTCTTGCCAGCCCTCGCTGTACGTCCTATCCTGTGGAAGTACATATTTGGGTCATCTGGTATGTCCAGATTGATTATGAAGGGGACATCCTCTATATCGAGACCCCTCGCGGCTACCTCAGTCGCCACGAGTATCTCAAAATTATCATCCTTGAAACCGTCAAGAACACCCTGCCGCCTTGCCTGACTGAAATCACCGTGAATAGCCCTTGCCGGTATCTTGTCTCTTTTCAGTTGGCTCGCTATCCTGTCTACTTTCCGCTTGGTTCTGCAGAAGATTATTCCTCGTTCTACTTTGAAGTGATCAATTATCCTCTTCAGGTTGTCGTATTTCTCGTGCTCAGCCATGATCATATAGTACTGCCTTATAGTGGTTAGACCTATCTCGTCTCTGCTCATATTAACCTCGAGACTGTCCGGCATGTACTTTGCGCTGAGCCTTCGAGTCCTGTCATCAAAGGTAGCACTCCACAGACTTACCTGTCTATTCCGTGGGGTCTTGTTTAGAATCCATTCGATGTCTTCAAAAAATCCCATATCAAACATACGGTCAGCCTCGTCTAGGGCTACCATCTTCACATGTCTAAGATCAAGGTGACCTCTCTTAATCTGGTCAATTATTCTGCCAGGCGTACCGACGACTATGGTTGGGTTCTTTCTGAGCTCCTGGACCTGTCCGTTGATGCTAACGCCACCGTAAATAGACATTGCCCATACATCGGTGTATTTAGCGTAGCTATTGATGTCATCCGTTATCTGCTGGGCTAGTTCTCTCACTGGGGCTAATACAAGGCCTTCGACGTATCCTGTCTTGGGGTTAAGTTTCTGGATCATGGGGACGCCGAACGCCGCGGTCTTCCCTGTGCCCGTCTTCGCTTGCCCAAGAACATTCTTGCCTTCTAGCATGGGGGGAATAGCGTTTTCCTGTATGGGAAAGGGCTCCTCAAAGCCGAGGTCATCGAGGGCCCTGAGAATATCTTCTTCAATTGGTAGTTCGTTGAATTTCATGTTAATCAGCAATATTACTGTGAATCTCATGTGAGAAGGTGGCGGTGCTAATAAAACCTATTCCTTGGTGTTCTACATCAAGGTATATCTTTCATTAAAATGATGCTGTAATTCAAGATATTATGCGGATTTCTTTCTCCTTAATACGCAAGGTTTACAATATACACTACTTATGGTTCCTCATGCCATCTAGTCTGGTAAATACACTGATTGCTACAATCGCTGTTAGTATTCTCTCCTTGATTGGAATATTCACGGTTTCTCTTGCACAGGAAACTCTTCACAAGATACTCTCAGTTCTTGTCGCTTTCTCGGCTGGAACAATTCTGGGAGCATCTTTATTCGACCTCCTCCCAGAGGCTGTTGAGCTGGTGGATGAGCATCTAGTTTTCCCAATAATAGCAATAGGGTTCGGTGTATTTCTGTTTCTTGAGAGGACACTATATTGGTATCACGGTCATGGTCACACTCATAAACTCGATCAGGAGGAAGACGATGCTCCTACGAAGGAATTTGCTTATCTCAACCTCATCGGAGATTTTATTCACAATTTTATTGACGGAATGATAATTGCAGCCGCTTTCATTAACAGCTTTACAGTTGGGCTATCTGCTGCAATAGCAGTAGCGTTCCACGAGTTACCTCAGGAGATGGGTGACTACGGTATACTTGTATACGCAGGCGTGGACCGCAGAAGGGCCCTAATATACAACTTCGCTGCCGCCCTATCTGTTGTATTCGGAGGATTATTTGGCAGCTTCTTTATAGGCTCTGTGGAAAATCTCGCGGGCTATATGATCGCCTTCAGTGCAGGGGCCTTCATTTTCCTGTCGGCATCTGAGCTGATACCAGAGATGTGGGAGGATCGTAACACAAAGATGACTTTAATCCAGATGGGTATCCTATTCCTTGGGATGATTCTCATATATGCACTTGGGCTGGTCTTCCACCATGAATAACTGCAGTCTTCATAAATCACCAAGTTATAGAGAAGGTAATGAAACTCGTAAACGCAGATGAGCAGGGCCTAAAAACAGCAGCCAGGAGCATTCTCACTGGGGGGGTTGTGATATACCCTACTGAGACGGTTTACGGCTTGGGCGCTTTACCCAGCGATCCGGATGCCACGAAACGAATATGCGAGATTAAGGGCAGGGCAGATAAGCCAATGCCTCTCATCTGCAGCGATATAGAGAAGGCAAGGAAGGTAGTTCAATTCAACACAGCTGCCGAGATACTAGCCAAAAAGTTCTGGCCAGGACCATTGACTCTTGTACTGCCGAAAAAGGTTGACTATCCCTTCTGGGTCACTAGGCACAAAGATACACTGGCTATCCGGGTCCCGGGCCATGAGGCTGCGAGGAGGTTAGCTGGATTATCTGCAGGTGTTATCGTAAGCACAAGTGCTAACAAGTCAGACCAATCCCCGGTCTCATCAGGTAAGGAGGCAGTTCAAAAGTTCGGTAAAACTGTTGACATAATAATCGATGATGGACCAAGCCCTGGTCAATCCCCCTCAACTGTACTAGATCTCTCAAGCGATGAATTATGGATACATCGTAGTGGTCCAATCTCGGGTGATGAGATAATTAAAGCTCTAAGAGCTTAGAGCTTCCACCCTTCTTCAACAAGCTTTACTATACACTTGTTCTCCGGACCACCAAGAGACCTTGCAACTGGCTCACACTTGGTTCTGAATATGTAAGCTGTTGGACAAGGTGCGGGGTACTCTGTGAGGGTTTCCCAGTTTGCCATGCCCTTAGCTATAATCAAGTCGGAGTTGTAGAAATATTCCTTGAACCATTCAGGTGATTCGTCCAGCCTGACACCTATAGCATCGGTTCCGGTGGTTATCAATTCATCAGCCAGCTTGTCCATGCCCACCATTTTTGCGTCCTCCATGAGAGCATCATTCAAGCTCGGGCCACCTTTCACCGCTACTACCACTCTAGCTCCAATCTGTTTTAACTCCTCGACCAATAGAGTGTCGAATCCTATCTCCCCCGCGTTATCAGTGAAGAAAAGAACTTCAGTTTTACCTTGAATCAGATCTTTTATCTTGTCGGTGTCGTCGAGATATAATCCCTCATGGATTAGCTTCATTGCGGAATCGATATCACTGTTACTACCCGGTACGTCATAATCAAGGACATTTCCAAGGCAGCTTATTAGTGAGGCTGTCCTGAGCCTCTCTTCTATAGGTTTCTCCTCTATCATTTTCCTCAGGTCAGGCAATAGCTCAAGGGCTCTCTCATTTGCTTCCTTTTTCATCTTTTTGTAGGGATCCTTGCAGCCCGTTACCCTTGCGATGACTCTACCCCTCTCGGCTCCAATGACGCTGGGGACCGCATCTGAGTTATAGGTTTCTCCCATCATCTTTAACAACTCCTCCATTGCCTCCTGCCTTTTATCCTCGTCCTCTGTGCTCATCTTTATCATCTTATAACCCCTGTGGAGGAGACAGTAGCCGCACCTGGAACCTACCTTCATGATACACAGTCCATCGAACGTAATCTAAAAAACATATCGAGTATAATGATTAATCATGAAGTATAATCTACTGGCGACAACGGAGCAGTTAACTATTAGCGAAGCAACCAGCGAGCTGTGGATGAATCTAAGGGCTGTTGGCGATGAGGAGGCTAAGGTTGATCGATCACGGGTAAAGGGGCTTATCTTAGGATGGTCGTCCCTGGGGCCTATTGAAGCTATACATTCTTTAAGGGATTATATGGAGGAAGAGCCCGATAGATTCAAGAATATTTACAGGATAATGCCGATAATCTCATGGGTGAAAACAAGTATCGAAGACATAGTTGAAGAGGTAAATAGGCAGAAGGAAAAAGTCAGTGATGATGAGACCTTCAGGATCACAGTCGAGAAGAGGCGAACTAATCTTGGACGTCTTGAGATAATTGAACCAGTCGCCGATATTTTTGATAACGATGTAGATCTTGAGGATCCTGACTGGACGGTCCTTATCAATGTACTTGGAAATAAGACAGGGGTTAGCGTGATAAGGCCCGAGGATAAGTTGAATATTCAAAAGGAGAAATATGAGTTATCTAAGAAGGGGCATTAATACGCATTTCTCTATGACCAGCCTCTCTAGTGCCTCATATTTGTCACATTCGAGGGTTTCAATGGCTTTTTCAGATATCCCATAGATCTCTTTTATATGTCTAAATTTTCCCTCATCTAGTTCAAGGACTTGGCATTTTTCTTCTCCAAGATGTTGAGCAAGCCTGATGGCAGTGCCCTTTGGGTCTCTAGCAATCACTAATAACGCAACATCCTTGGTGTTCCTCGTTACACCCATAATTTTTATCGCCTTGCTAATTTGATCCTGGGCAGAGGCGTATAGTAGAGCTTCTACCTCGACGTGGTTGCTGACAGCTGATCCCGTTCTCACTGCGTTCAAAGCGCTTACAGATGAATAATATATATGCCTCCAACCGGCTACCTTGGAGGCATCAAATAGCTGAAAGACCGTATCGCCTTTGATCTTGTCCATTTCCTCGAGGGTTTTGTTAATGTCCTCTATCTCAACGCCGGTTATTCCGGTAATAGCTATCTGTTTCTCATCATCTGAGACATTAAGTATTTTCAATTTCGGAGATTAAAGAAGCGGAGATGATTAAATCTATCGTACAATATCCTCAAGGTCTCCTAGAAGCCTCTCAATTTCCTCCATGGAGTTATAAAACCCGGTAGAGATCCTGATCCCTGCTGGCCTCAGACTGATTATGTACCCTCTTCGAGTTAACTGGTCGAATATCTCCTCATCCTTTCCCGCTGTGAAGCTTATCACCCCTGACCTGAGATCCTTATTCTCGGGAGATACTATTTCTAATGTCAGTTCATGAACTCCATCATAGAGTTTTTGAGCGAGGCTTAGAATCTGTCTCTCAATTCTATCTGTACCTAAACCTAGCATTAGGTCAATCCCTGCTTTTGTACCTACGAAACTTAGGTAACTTGGTTCACCGAACTCGAGCCTCTGCGCGGTATCCTTTAATGCAGGCGTTTCGAGGCTGTGCTCAGCTATAGCCCTGTAACCATATTCCTTTGGCTTAAGGCTCTCATGATGGTCTTCTTTTGCATAGAGGAAACCTGCTCCTGATGGCCCTAGCAGCCATTTATAGCTGCCACAGGCGTAGAAGTCGACATCATCTTTCTTCACATCTACCTCGACTGCCCCAGCGGCCTGGATCCCATCGACGACCAGGAGGCCCCCATTAGCATGAATCAAGTCGGCAAGAGGTCTTAGTTCTGCTCTGGCTCCTGTCAGCCACTGGACGTGGCTGATTGAGAGCACTTTTGTGTTCTGATCGATCTCACTCTCCAGGTCATCATATTGAACTGCCCCTCCTTCACCTTCTACTATCCTGACTTCTACGCCCTTGGACCTCAGGCTGGTCCAGGGGTATATGTTCGCCCAGTTCTCCAGGTCATTAACAACTATGTTACAATCTTTCGGATAATCTAGGGATGCCGCTACAGTGGCTAAACCCCTGCTGGTGTTAGGCTGGCATGCTATCTCCTCAGGCTTTGCGTTGATGAGCCTAGCAAAGCTCCTGTTAGCTTCCTCTACCTTCATGTCTCCTTTCCTCTCAAGTCTGTCCCAGTCCTCAAGAAAGTCGCTAATGGCTTTCTTGACCGGTAGGCTTGGTGGGCTGTGGTTAGCTATATTCAGGTAAGTTGTTCTCTCAGTTAATGGAAATGGTTTCCTCAGGTCACTCATGGATTATAT
>WJIV01000020.1 GCA_014730055.1 Candidatus Bathyarchaeota archaeon | reverse complement strand
TGAATAAGTTTGGCGATGATAGGGTTACTGATTAGGCTGGGTATACTTGCGGCCACTGGCTCATTATTCCTAATAATACTTCTAGCATACAGGCGGGTCCCGTCCCAGAAGATGGGTTTTATCGCATCCGGCTTCGGGTTCATGTTCATCCACGCGATACTGCTTATGCCTGAAGTGATGCTGGAGAACTATACCATGGGGTTCACAGAGAACACTCACCTGTTCATTCACTTCATTGCACTTGTACTCATCACAGCTGGGATACTCAAGGACTAGGAAAATGTTCAGGAAAGAGGTTCTGGAAAACGAGTCCAGGCGTAGAATATACTGGTTTGTTAAAAGGAACCCTGGGCTTCATCTCCGTGAACTTCAGAGAAGGCTTGAGATACCTTTAACGTCTCTGGACTACCACCTTGGCTACTTGTCCCGTCACGAACTACTTTCCAGGGACGGAGAGGGATTCTACACTCGGTACTTTGATGAGGAGCTGGATGAGGAGGATAGGGAGATACTGGCTCTGTTGCGTCAGAGGCGGCTCAGGGAGATAGTGCTGGTGCTTATCTCGGAGTCAAAGGCTTCATATGGTGTCCTTATGTCTAGCCTCAGTTTACCTGCTTCTACTTTGTCTCTTTATCTTAAGAAGCTCGTTGATGGTGGGGTGGTGTTGCGTCACAGTATAGGTAGGGAGAACTATTATACGCTGAGTGACGTGGCCAAGGTAGGACGCCTGCTTATAGTTTATAGGACAAGCTTCCTTGATCGACTTATCGATAATGCTCTCGTTTCCCTTCTTGAGACTCGTTTTAAGGTTGACTCAGATGATTCTGGAAGTGAATGATCTAATGCTTGTTCTATGCGGTATATAACCTGCCTCTCACTGGGGTTCAGTATGAGAAAAGGATCATATGCAATGTCCCTTGGGTTTGCTGGGTTATTGTTATTCATCGTATTATCCTACGGTGTTCTCCAGCTGGGTAGGATTGAGAGTACAGACCATGTCGAGGTAAACGATTATGAGGGAGTGCAACTTTCCTCGCTGGATGCTTTCAGGGAGAATAGTATACGCGGTCCACAGAAGGTAAATGTCACTGACTATAAGCTAAGAATCTATGGATTGGTTGATTATCCGGTTGAGTACACCTATGATGAGGTTTTGAATGATTTTCCCAGTAAGGAGAAGGTTGTTACTCTTAACTGTGTTGAGGGATGGAGCGCAACGGTATTATGGGAAGGCGTGAGGGTGATGGATCTTGTTGAGTCTGCAACACCTGAGGCACTAATAGTGATTTTTCACGCTGAAGACGGTTATACTACCAGCTTGACATTCGACTATATAAGGGAAAATGACCTGATACTCGCATACAAGGTAAACGGTATTACTCTACCGGAGGAGAATGGGTTTCCTTTCCAGCTGGTAGCTGAGTCCAAGTGGGGGTATAAGTGGTGCAAGTGGGTTACTGGGCTGGAGTTTAGTAATGACCTTGAGTATGAGGGATTCTGGGAGAGCCGTGGTTACAGTAACTCGGCTGATCTTGAGGACTCCTTCAGGGGAGGTTAGTTTTGAGTAGACGAGTTCGGGATTGGGTTCACGTTCTCTTGACTTTCTCTGTCTTTCTTTTTATTGTATCGGGTATTGGTATTGTTGAACATAGACTAGTATCGTATCTTAGTCTTGGTTTATTGACGAAGGATAGAAGCTATGTGCTACACAGTCTATTGATTTACCCTTTTGTATTCTTGTTATTCTTACATGTGTATATTGCAGCAGCTCCTAGGCTCAGGAGATAGTTTTGCATACATGCGTAATTATCTACATGAAGATTCATATGGAGGAATTATATACCCACCAATACTGAAGATGTAAATAAACTTGAAAAGTTCCTAGAAATCCAACCCAAGTTTAAACCTATGGTTTCTTCTGCGTTAAATTCAGCAAATCGAATTTTAAAACTATAATGTTGGACAAGTTTGGATTCACTTTTGTTAAAATTCAAAATTTTTATTTTATTACATTCAAGACTTGTCCATAAAGGGTTAAGTTATTGGACACAGGTGAAGAGGAGCTGTTTTATCGCCTCTTAGGGCGAACGAATGAATGAGAAAGTATAGTCGTAGATGCTACAATAACGAACAAGAACGGGGTTTCCTAAGTAGCCTTACTCCCTATTTCAGCTACATCAAGTAGGTCGCTACCTACGCTCTTACACCTAGAGCATACACCATGAGTACGTACCCTCTCTACATGCTCGTTGAAATGGGAGTTTATTGTAGATAAGCATGCATCCATTTATATCTAGCCATTTATTACACTTTCTCAGTATAAAATGACTGAGTGTTGTGATCTAAAACCCGGACAAACCCTTTACTGTAAAGCCTGTGGACTAGAATTAAAAGTGATGACAGAATGCTCTTGTAGCCACGAAGAATCAGGAGTCTGTTCTGACTGTAAATTCGTTTGCTGTGGACAACCAATGAAAATCAAATAACCCTTAATCTATAATTCCTTTTTTCAGTTGCTTGCGTGTATCGAAGGTATTTTCATGAATAAATGAAAATATCAAGAAATGTCTAAGAACCTTCGTGAAAAGGCTTTACGCGTCTATAAAGCCCTTTTCAACAATCAAAAAACCACCAAAATAGACGCATACATGCAAGCTTGGTAAATGCTACAGAGATTCACCTTCGAAAGTAGTATTAATTCGGTGAAGAAATTTTATTTTATTCAAGTATATCGTTCAGAGTCCCCTCAAGAAAAATATTATTAATGGGATCATGCATGGAATTCAGTTATCGTGGATTATGCTAAAATATTTAACCTTTAACTCAGATCTGAACCCATGTTATCAGAAAAAAGAGCACGGTTGAAGGTGGCGGGAATTGTGTTATCTAAAATATTAGGCAAAGATTATGCTGCCAAGTTCAATGAGATAAAGATTTATGATAACTGGGTCAGGGTTGATGTTGAATGTTCTACCGACCTTACAAGTATTCCCTTGAGTACTTTTGAAAATAAGGTTAATACTATTTTTAAGGATAAATCTATTAAGAAGGTAGTGACAGAGTCATCAGATTATACTTTTATTGATACTGGGGGAATTGTTGATGTGGGAAAATTTGTTTTGTATGAGGTTAAAAAATTATCTGGCAGGTTTTATAGGTTCTCTGGAACTGTTAAAACTTTGTGATGAATGAATGGTTTTATTGATAAGATACTGTATTGATATGTGGTTTCCCATAGGTGAGATTATGGGTCAATACTCCTATTGACTCGTTTATCAATATGCGCCTTGAGCATTTGAGAAAAGGCTTGATGAACTAGTCTTGAGGCTAGAAAAAGTAGTTAACACTTTGCATGCAGTAGTGAACTGAATTCTATTTTTTTCGTATAAAGATCCTTATTACCCTGTCTTCTTTCTCGAGCTCCAGTAATTCGTGCCCAAGCCTGTTCACCAGCCTTGAAATATCCTCTTCAGCCGCAGGATCATCAGCAATCACCTCAAGTACCTCCCCAGACTCCATCTCATCAAGGGCCATCCTGGTACGGAAAATAGGCTCAGGACAGTAAAGCCCCAAACAGTCAACTCTCTTATCAACCTTCAAGTTAATCATTCTCCTTAATCTTTTCCTGCATCCTCTTTGAGCGCAGATACCGTTCCTCAAGCACCTCATCACTGCGGAACAAGGTAACCCAGTCATTAGGATCAGCCATAATGAAAGGCTTCTCAGAAAGCCTCATCAAGCTACGGTGGTGACGTCTCTCATCATCCCTCCAGACCTCAATGAGCTCCCTCAGTCCCTTGGTATTACTGAGCCAAGGGTACTCTAGAACCTTCTCCGCCTTCTCTATAGAAGCCTGTTCCAGCTCAATATGCCTCCTCAAACCTTCCCGGAGCTCCTCACGGTCATCCCTCAGTATGTCCTGTCCCATAATATTATCTATAGCCGCCTGGAGGACCCCTATGTGCTTCTGAGAGTTAAACATTATCGCATGAAGCATGCGCCTCACGCCAAGGTTCGATACTTTTTCTCCGAACTCCTTATACTCTGCCACAAGAAGCCCCTCAGTCTCTATTTGCTCCTTTAGAAGCCTTACAGCTTCCTCCCTTTGCTCTCTCTCCCGTTCACCTATAAC
>WJIV01000128.1 GCA_014730055.1 Candidatus Bathyarchaeota archaeon | reverse complement strand
TTTTGGAATTATCCTGCACCATCTCTGCACTTTTATCCTTGGGTCAAAATAATCTAACATACAGACACATGTGAAACGGCATTCCAACTGCTTCATAATTGATGTCCTGTGCATTCCATCAAGTACTACGCTGGTCTTTCTATCAACGATAATAGGGGCTGACTGAACCATGTCTTCCTCAATCCTTCTTTTTAAACTATCAACCCTCTCAGGTATCGTCTCTTCATGTATCAGCAGCTCACCTGAAGGGATCAAAGCGATATCTAGCTTCAGTCCTTCATGATCTATAGTGTATGCAACTGGTGGCCTTGACATCCAGACAATTAGGTAAGATATCAGTTATATGTTTAATGCAAGTTGGGAAACCTATAGAATACAAAGTTGGACTAGTTTTTATATCCCTGAAATTTTAAAAATGATAACCTAACAAGCTATTTAAAATCAAATGTTGGATTCTACTCAAATTCTTCGAGTGCTTGTTCTTCTGCTTCCATTTGCGCAGCATGTAGGTCAGACTTTACAACGGTGGTGATGTAACCTGCTATCTTATTTCGGAGTTTTTTGGATACATCAAGCCCAATCTCTTTCAGGAATTGTTTATTCTCCTCAAACTCCACATCAAAGCTATAGGGATACTTGTCAAGGAGCTCTAGGCTTATTCTTTTTATCATCTCTGTACGTACTTTTCCCAAGACGTTACACCGTGTTTATTTGCGCAGTTACTCACCTAGCCATGCTTTTAAACGTTTACCCTTTCTAAAACCCTACTCAAGCTGATAATTTTCATTGAATGTATTGTTATTTAAGATCAGAAAAGACTCGGAAGTATTAAATATTTATCGAAAGGAAAGAAGAAAAAGGAAGATATCTGCATGACAAATGAAATTAAGGTAGCACCTATGCACAAGCTCATAAAAAGAGCAGGCGCTGACAGGGTAAGTGAGGATAGTGCTATCGTTCTCGGTGATATCTTAGAACGTGTTGGCCTAGAGATCGCTAAAGAGGCTATTGACTACGCAGAGCACGCGGGTAGAAAGACGGTCAAAGCCAGGGACATTGATATTGCCTCCAAGAAGGTTCTTGATCGATAAGATTATTTATTGGGGTCCTGCCTATTCCCGTGGCTTACGATGAATACTTATCACTATGATGTTATCGTTGTTGGTGCGGGGCCAGCGGGCAGTATGGCCGCTAGGGCAGCTGCTGAGGGAGGAGTGGAAGTTGCCTTCATTGAAGAGCATCAAGTTCCCGGTAAACCGGTTTACTGTGCTGAGGGATTGAGTATAGGCGGGATAAGGGATGGAGGTCTTGAGCCAACTCCTGATATAGTCAGACAGCAGATCACCTGTGCTAGAGTTTATGCGCCAAGTGGTGAGACCGTTGACTTGACCAGTGATGAGTGGACAGGTTATGTTCTCGACAGGGAGATTTTTGACAAGTCTTTAGCAGATAACGCTGTTGAAGCTGGAGCTGAGCTTTTCACAAATACATTGTGTAAGGGGATAGTCAGAGAGAATGAAAATGTTGTTGGTGTCAATGCAGAGAGCGACGGAGAGCTGTATGAATTCAGAGGAAAGGTTGTAATTGGTGCGGACGGTCACTGGTCAGTAGTGAGGCGTAGCGCAGGCCTCAAGAGATACTTTGATGATTACGTTAGCTGTGCTCAGTATCAGCTTGGAGGCCTTGACCTTGAAGACCCCTCAATTAACGAGTTTTGGATGGGTCGTAAGTATGCTCCAGGCGGATATGCGTGGGTATTTCCAAAGTCCGAGGACGTAGTGAATATTGGACTAGGAGTCAGAAGAATCCATGATAAGCCTGCGATAGATTATCTGGATGATTTCATCGATGGTGATCCTCGTTTCAGGGAGGGTAAGATCCTGAAGAAGAACGGGGGAATTTGCCCTGTCTGTGGTACATTAGATAAAATAGTTGATGACGGGCTTATGCTGGCTGGAGATTCCGCTGGTCAGCTTATCCCAATGACCGGGGCGGGTATACACAGTGGCATTGAGGCCGGTAAGATGGCTGGAAGGGTTGCCGCGGAAGCTGTAAAGGAAGGAGATGTCTCTGCAGAGAGGCTTTATTCTTATAGGGTAGAGTTCGATGAGTACTGGGGTAAGCGAATAAGAGAGAGTCGCAGGGTCCTAGATATGCTAGACAAGTTTAGTGATGAGGACCTGAATACTCTAGCCCAAGTAATCACAAACGAAGACGTTCTATCTTTAGCCAATGGCGAAAATGTCGCTGGTACCATAACAGGTCTCGTTCGAAGAAGTCCCAGGAAGATTATCCGGCTTATACGAGCATACCTTAGGTAAAGACCAGATATTTTTAACAACAAACCCACCTATTATTGCCTGATTGATTTGATCAGAACGAACAAAGACAAGATTGTGAAAATCTCAGTCATAGGCGAGGTAGTAAGCCCCGTAATAGGAGATGCTGTTTACAAGGTCACCGCAGATGGAGAGCCCGTTATACTCCCAGGTGTAGGAGGGATTACCTACAATATCAGGGTTGGAGATCCAGCTGCCGGGTGGATGGCTGACCACGTTGAACCAGGTGTAAGTATAGAAAACAGGGTTAGTGACCGGAGGTTCCCCACTGGACAGAGCAGAGCCCTGAACGTACTCAGCTGTATAGGCAACGAGGCTAAAGTAGTAAAAGGTGACGCAAAGGGGGAGAAGGGAGTCGTCGTTGGAAAACATGGTGGAATTGAGCATGTCATGGTGGATTTCCAGCCAGAGACCATGGAGAAACTTATAATCGAGGACAAGGTAATGGTGAGGGCTTACGGGGTCGGGCTGAAGCTATTGGACCTACCTGAAGTCATGGTATTCAATACAAGCCCTTATTTCCTTGAGGCTTATGATCCGAAAATAAAGAATGGAAAGATCCATCTACCAGTGACCCACACTATACCCGCGAGTATAATGGGCTCAGGTCTTGGAAGAAGCCACGTAGCATCGGGTGACTATGACATAACAATGTTCTGTGAGGTAACCTGCGATGAGTATGGTCTTGACGACTTATGTTTTGGAGACCTAGTCGCCATAGAGGACGCTGATCACAGTTATGGTAGGATTTACAGGAAGGGAGCCATGAGTGTTGGAATAGTGACCCACAGTAACTGCGTTGTAGCTGGTCACGGTCCAGGGGTAACTACGCTCTTTACATCAAAGAAAGGAGCGATAGAACCCGTAATTGACCCAGATGCCAACATAGCCAAGATACTTGGACTGCGCGATGACTTATAGCCTAATATTTTTATTTAGGCTAATTGTTTTGTATGCACCGTGCTCCTGTCGTCTAGTTCGGCCAAGGATTCGGGCCTCTCGAGCCTGAGATCCCGGGTTCAAATCCCGGCGGGAGCACCATCCTCATTTAAAAATTAATAGCATTATATTCAGCTCTTCTAAGGATTACCTATAGATGTCTGTTGAATATATAACCATTTAAAAAAGCGTGTTACTGTGACAGTTTCACGTCAAGTAAGCTGGATCTTCCTTCCTCCAATGCATCTAAGGCTCTTTTTAAGGCGGATTTCAACTCTGATGGCTCTGAAACAGTTTCACCATACCCATTGTATGCCTCAATTAGTCTGGAGTATTCTGGTGATGGACAGGCTACCCCGTAGTACTGACTGTGTCTCACAGAGTATCCATCAGGATAGTATCTTTGATGACCTCGCATGGCCGCGTAACATTGATTGTTAAATATTACAGTCATTATTGGTAAATTGTATTCTTGTGCTGCCCCAAATGCAGCGGGAACAGGGTTATAATTAAAGGTCCCATCTCCAACTAAAGTGATCACCTTTCTCTCAGGTTTTGCAAGCTTGACACCAAGGGCAATGCCTAGTCCTTGTCCTAGTCCTGTGTGCGCAACCGGTCCCGTTGATTCGTAACGGGTTCCGGGTCTCGTCCTGTTGGATTCAATAATTTTATGGATGATTCTCCCGTGGGTAATGGTCTCGTTTATTATAATGGTGTCCTCGTCTATGACTTGGTTTATGCAGTAACAAAGCCATTTGGGGTCAATGGGGGTTTTATTCTTTGCAGCTGTAGCTTCCAACATATTCTTTTCTCGGATTCTGTTATGTTCCCCAGCCCAGAGAGTTTTTCTTATGCTTATACCCTCAGTGTCGATATCTGATTTTTCTAAAAGTTCGTTTAACCTAGTAAGGACTTTACATGAATCTGCTTGTATTGTTAAATCAGAGGGATACCCGTAAACGGGGTACTTCATCTGGATGGGATCAGGGTCGATAAAAACTATTCTAGCATGTGTTTTATCTCTAATATTGCCTGGAGGATACCAAGGGGGCCAACTACTACTGTCAATTACCAGTATCAAATCTGATTCCTTAACATAGGGATCTATATCAATACCCATATGTAGAGGATTATTGGTTGGAAAGTTAGCATATCCCGGCGTCTCAAATACCGGGATACCAACTAGATCTGCAAGCCTTACTAGCTGATCAAATGCTCTCTCGTTTCTTCCAAGGTACCTAGTATATATTATCGGGTTCTTTGACTTTATGAGAAGATCCTTGAGCTCAAAGATCGTAGAATTATCACATGCAACTGGCTCCGGTTGACTGAAACCTACGGGTAGTTTCATGCCTGTAGTTTTCTCGAATAAAAGCTCTCGAGAAATATTTAGCAATACTGGGCCTTTAACATCGGTTAGAGATATTGTGTATGCTCTCTGAATTATGCCAAGTATATTGGCGTTAGTCTCTGGGCTATCTCCCCATTTAATGTAGTGATTAACAAGCCTTTCCTGTCCACCTACCTCTGTAAAGCTCAGGTAGTGGGGACCAGGAGAGCCACCATACACTTCTTCATCATGAGTTCTGTTCTGGCCCACAATTAATAGAAGGGGTATCTGGTCCGTGTAGGCAGCCTTTAGTTCCATAGCTCCATGCAGGAGTCCTGTAATTACGTGGGTTATAACTGTCTGAGCTTTCCCTGTTGCCATGTAGTAGCCTTTAGCCATAGATAAAGCGGTTCCCTCGTGTCTAAGATTAATGTATGAAGGCTTCTTGTCCTCTGAGTTGTACCTCGCAAGATGCTCCCATAGTGGCACAAACTCAGATCCTGGTGACCCGAATACATAATCCACCCCTAGCCTGTGAAGCATCTCAACATATCCGTGAGCGGCATCCTGAACCATTAACTCTGGCATAATTTATCACCATGAGAGAGTACCCTAGTAATACTTAGGGTATACTGTCCTCTTGACTACTTGTTATATCAAAGGCTACTTTTTTCCTGAGTGTCCTTATTGTACCCGAGACCCTCAGGACCTGTAACATCACAGGCCTTTCATCAATTTCCTGAATGTGGGCGATAACTGTCCTCATCAAGGGGAGGCTGACGTGGTTACACCTGATTATAGCTATGTTATCATTAAAATCAATGGGCTTAAAGTTTATTCTAGATGAGCCTGCAACCCCATATAAGAAATGTATTTTTCTCTCTATTGAGTCAAATAAGCTTCTACCATCAATATCCTTATCTGAGCGGACAAGAATGGCGATGTACCTTCGACGTATCCCTCTGACAGGCATGAAGAAAGAAGGGGTTAATTGACTTATGTGGTTAATGGTCCACACGGATTCTACGGCCACTTGGATCCATCTTGCTGACACCAAACTCCTCTCTCGTCTCTCGTAGCATAGATGAATTGAATATAGGTCCATCTTTGCAGACCCTATAGGGACCTATGACGCAGGCTCCACATAGCCCAACTGCGCACTTTATATACCTCTCGAGGCTAGCCTGAAGAGGTAGACCGTTCTCCTCAGCTGCATAGAAGACCTTTGACATCATGATCTCCGGACCACATGTGTATACCATATCAAACTTCCTTGTCTCCATCAACTTGGCGGCGTAACCAGAAGCGTAGCCAGTAAACCCTCTGCTTCCATCATCAGTAGTGATCAATAGGTCCTCCCCTAGAAGCTGCTCCAACTGGTTTACGAAAAGTAGTTGATCTGCGCTACGTGCACCAAGCACCACGGTAGGCTTTACGTTATTTACAAGAAAATCCTCTAATAGTGGCATTAAACTCGCCATCCCTGAGCCCCCCGCCACAACAAGGGGGTTTCTTGAATCACGGCCATAGCTATTGCCAAAAGGCCCCCTTACTCCTATTCTCTCGCCCTCCTTCATTGATGTAAGTGAGTTCGTAGCATGTCCAATTACCCGGACTGTGATCCGGCTAAGCCCATTTACATCCTTAGCGCTAATTGACATGGGGATCTCATCAATTCCGGGCATCCATACCATTATGTACTGTCCTGGTTTTGCTTTCCTTATTTCATCGTCTTGGAAAAGTAGGCTCCAAATATCCTTACACTCGTAGTCTACACGTGCTATCTCGACGTTTCTAGTATTTTCCTTCATGGGCAAGTCCAACTACCTCCTTCAACTCATTGAACCCATGCTTCTGAAGGTATAAACTAATTCCCTCACATATCCTCCGGTAGATACTTAACTCATCATTCATCAGAGCAGTACCAAGCTCCAGGGCGGTTGCCCCAGCAAGAAGATATTCTATTGCGTCTCTCCATGAGTTTATCCCACCGCAGCCGATAACCGGTATGTTTACTGCCTCACTGATCTCCCATACACACCTTAGCGCTACAGGTTTCACAGCCTGCCCTGAGAGCCCGCCTGTGATGTTAGTCAGAATCGGCCTCCTGAAGTCAATGTCAATGGCCATTCCTTTTAGGGTGTTGACTGCTGTTATCGCATCTGCGCCTCCCCTCTCGGCAGCCTCGGCAATGCTTGTTATATCTGTTACATTGGGACTTAGTTTGACAAATAATGGGATATCAGTCTCGTCTTTCACTGCTGCTGTAACAATCTCAACGTTCTCAGCATCAGCGGCTAGCATCCCCATCTCCTCCGCAACGTTAGGACAACTTCCGTTAAGCTCGAGAGCATCAGATCCCGCATCTGATAATATAATTGCTACATCCACGAACTCCTCGACTGAGCCACCAAAGAAGCTTGCGACTACGGGTACACCCATTTCCTTCAGTTGACGAATCTCATCTGAGAAGTACTCAGCTCCAGGATTAGGCAGACCCATAGCGTTCAACGCTCCATACTCGTAGGGAACGAGAGTCGGATTAGGGTGACCCTCTCTCGGTTCAGGGCCTATGCTTTTTGTTATGACTGCTCCAGCTCCAGATTCATAGACGCGTTTAAGGATAGAGGGAGTCATACCAAGCACCCCGGCTGCATTCATGCAAGGGTTCTCCATCTTAAAGCCTGCTATATCTACGTTTAATTTTACTTTGGTCATCATCTCAACCGTGTTTGTTTCTCTATGATATGCATATGGGCAGATAACATCTTCTGATAATTCCAAAGTTGTAGATTGGACGTAATATTCTCAACTTACTGCATTGAGTAGTTCTATCA
>WJIV01000127.1 GCA_014730055.1 Candidatus Bathyarchaeota archaeon | reverse complement strand
ATCTGAAGTTGTTCGTTGGTAGCCCTCCTGCCTCATTTAGGACGTTAATCAGTGCAGCTGTGCCGTAAGTGTTCAATGTTCCACCTTTCTTTGTTACATCATGCTCGGAGAGTGCGGTTGCTAGTTTTTTTCTTCCCTCGTCGAAAAGCTTCCTGTCCTTGATCTCTACGCCTGGAGCATCTTCATCATCCAGTATCAGGAATTTAAGTCCCTTACTTCCCATTACTGCGCCGAGTCCTCCTCTCCCAGCATATCGGCTGGGTCTTCCCTCGGCATCGTTAAAGCAGATACCTGAACCTGCCAGTCCCTGGATTCCTGCTGTGCCCGTTGAAGCTATGCCAATGTGTTCTCCGTGCTCTTTCCGGAGTCTCTTATAGGAGAGTGAGAGCTTTTCATGAGGGTCACTTTTTACGGGCATGAATTTTGCTCCTTCCTTGTCGATTTTCAGTGCCCAGTATTCTCCCTTTTTCTCGGGTCTATTCTCTATTACTATTGCTCTGTATCCCAGTCTCGCCAACTGCTCAGCGAAGGGGGTTCCTGCGTTAGCCTCCTTTATCCCTCCCGTTAGGGGGGATTTTCCTCCCACGGAAAGCCTGCCTGAGCTGGGGGCCCTTGTCCCAGTTACCATTCCAGGTGCGAATATCAGCTTATTATTGGGTCCTAATGGGTGGCACTCTGGATCTACCTCGTCGAGTATGTAGCTGTTTGTCAGCCATCTTCCTGCTCTTTCCGAGTATTTCTCGGGTAGGTCCTCTATCTCTGCTTCCTGTTCTGCCATGTTTACTCTTAGTACTTTGCTCATTTTTCTTCAATAGAAAATGATGGTGATTTTACTATTAAACCGCTGTTATGTTCATCTAAACATTTCGTTTATTTTCTGTCTTGTTTTTGGAATTATTAGCAAATGATATAGCTGTGGAATTAAGAGTTCTTCATCGTTATGTTCACAGACTTGTTAAAACATATAGATCCTGATTATACAGTTAAGAAGCTTGAGGAGATGATTGCCATACCTAGCGTTGTGAGGGAGGAGAAAGAACTGGCCTACTACCTTGAGGAAGAGCTTTTATCACTTGGTATGAAGACGGAGGTTCAAGAGGTCGAGCCCGGAAGACCTAATATTTATGGACGCCTAAGTGGCTCGGGCTCTGGGAAGCGACTGAATTTTAATGGCCATCTTGACACGGTCCCGGTGGTCCAAGGTTGGGATACTGACCCATTTGAGCCTTTGACGAAGGATGGGAAGCTCTTTGGGCTTGGAAGCAATGATATGAAAGGCGGAATAGCCTGTATTCTCAGTATGTTGAAGGCGTTCTCGGATAGCGGTCACGTGTTTGATGGCGAGTTGAGCTTTTCCGGTGTCATCGACGAGGAAGCATATGGTGAGGGGGCTAAGGCGATGCTGAAGACTGACTGGGGTAAGGTCGACGCCATTGTACTAGGTGAACCTGGAATCGGTGATGAGACAAGCCCAACAGCATTAGGGATCACTGGGAAGGTCCTCTATGATATTTATGTTTACGGTAAAGCGGCCCACGGATTTCACCCTGAAGCTGGTATCAATGCTGTAGAGCAGGCTGGTATAATACTGGCTAATCTATCCAAGCTTAAAATCGGTGATCATGAGGGGTTCAAGGGTAATTACAGCACTTTGAAGATCGAGGGTGGTTACGATGTGTATAGCGTGGTGGTCCCAGCGGAGTGCAGATTTGAGGTAAACAGGTTAACTGTCCCTGGAGAGACAGTGGAAGGTGTCATCAAGGATATGAATGATCTTATTGAATCGCTGAATCTTGAGGCAAGTGTTGAGGTGAAGACCAAACCTCCTCTATATTCATCATATCTTATCGATAGAGAAGATCCATTTGTTGAGCTATTCGATGAGACATACAAGGATGTGATGGGAAAACCTCCTCATTACCAATATAGCAGCAGCATAACGGACGCAAATACTTTCGCCGGGGAAGGTGACATACCATGCATTCACGTTGGACCGATAGGTGGAGGGACACATCAGAAGAACGAGTACGTTAACCTAGAATCCTTACAACCAGTGACAAGGTTCTACACCGAACTTGCTGCAAGATTCCTCTCCTGATTCAGTTCTAATAAATACCCTGAGGTATCTTTCTTGTTAATGATTGATGAAGTACTTAGCCGTCTTGACGAATCTTACACAGTTAGGATCAGTGAGGAGATGATTAGTATACCCTCGGTAACAGGGGAAGAGGAGTCCATCTCCCTGTACATCCGGGAAAAACTCGAGAGCTATGGCATGGATACAAGTCTGGATTATGTTGAACCCGGAAGACCGAACGTATACGGCATAATGAAGGGAAGTGGAGAGGGTAAGAGATTAAACTATAACGCCCACACCGATACGGTTCCTGCTGGTGATGACTGGAACACGGATCCATTCACTCCAGTGATTAAGGACGGCAAGCTCTACGGGAGGGGAGCATGCGATATGAAAACCGGTATCGCGTGTGCTCTTAACATGCTCCGAGCATTGGCGGACAGTGGAGCAGATTTTAATGGTGAAGTCAGCTTTAGCGGGGTTGTCGACCAGGAAGCAACGGATCTTGGTGCATGGCGTATGATGGAAGACCCCCTGTGGAGAAGTCTGGATGGTGTAGTACTTACATACAGCTACTGCGGTAATGAAACAAAGCCCATTCCTCTTGGACTGACAGGAAAGGTTCTCTACGATGTACGCGTTAAGGGAAGGGCTGCCCACGGTTTCAGGCCCCATCTTGGGATTAACGCAGTGGAAGACGCATCCAAGATTGTCGCTAACCTAAATAATCTTCAATTACTAAATCACCCGCAGTTCGGCGAGGGGACAATTTGCACGCTGAAATTTGAGGGAGGTTATAAGAAATACAGCGTCGTAGTACCAGAGAATGCACGCTTTGAGGTGAATCGTCTTCTCGTTCCCGGGGAGACTGTTGACTACGCCCTCGAAGACATGAAGAGGTTGATAGAGAGTCTGGGGTTGAAATCAACTACAGAGGTCGGTGTCAAGCCCCCAAAGTATGAGCCTTACACCGCTTCAAAGGAGGAACCCTTGATGAAGCTACTTGATGAGAAATACCGTGAGGTATTCGGGCGTAAGCCGCTCTATGAGTACGCTTATGGTATAACTGATGCAAATATCTTCCAAGGGGAGTATGGAATCGAGTGCATTCATATTGGCCCCCAGAGAGGAGGCGCACACCAGCCTAACGAACATGT
>WJIV01000126.1 GCA_014730055.1 Candidatus Bathyarchaeota archaeon | reverse complement strand
TGACCTACTCGGGGTTGATCACGTGGGTATTGGCCTGGATATCAATGAGGGTTTAACCCCCGAGGATTACTATGGGGTCCACTGCAGAAACTTCGAGGCCAGATTCCAGTCGGACCCGACCAGTCACGTCCGGAGAAAGCATCCTTATGAGCACTACTATGTCTTTGGATTGGACAGCATAAGTAAAGGTCCCTACATCACGGAAGGCCTTGTCTCAAGGGGGTACTCGGATGAGGAGATCCTTAAGATCCTTGGGGGGAACTGGCTGAGATACTTCAGAAGGGTCTGGGGAGAATAGGCCCCTTTCTTTTTCGATTAACAATATAAGTCGTCCTTCTGTTGGATTCTTAGGTGTTTTTGTGGCGTCGGTTATGGGCGAGAGGGAGAAGAAGGAGAGGGAGGAGGCCGTTAGCATCCTTAAGAATCAGATAGAGACTGAGGGTCAGCTTGTTTCTCAGTACCAGGATTATGGTGCAAAGGTGGACAATCCTGGCGTGAGGCGTATGCTTCACCTGATAATGTTCGATAGTCAGAAGCACATCGAGGCCCTGCAGACTGTAATCGATAACCTTGAGGGCAAAGAAATCCTGAAGGATGACAGGATGGATCTTAGAGAAGGTCTCCGCAGGCACATCGAGCTTGAACAGGAGTCTATCAAGGCAGCGGAGAAGGTCCTAGAGTATACCTGGCTTAAAAAGACTCCAGGTCTAAAGGAGATAGTTGAGGCCTGGAGGGATGATGAGAAGCGGCATCACAGGATGCTAAAGAAGCTCTCAGAGAAGCCCTTCATCAAGGTTGATCCTAACGACTTCTCAACCATGTTCAGGAGCGATGAGCAGTTGGAGGAACGGTATCTGCGCTCTAAGAGGATGCAGGAGAAGCTACGGGAAAAAGACTAAATTAAAATTTTTACAGGTTTAAAATACTAATCAACTCTTCTGCTGCTTTCTTATACTCGTTATCTTTAATCAACCGGACATTTGCTAGGATATGGGCTATTGATCTTCCGATATGAGGCTCTAGCTGTATTTCGGATTCTCTCATCTCCTGCCTTTCCTCAAATTCCTTCTTCTGTTTTATATACAGTTTTCCAACTAGTTCCTTAGCTCTGGATTTTTGATCTGGGGGGACCTCTATTCCGTAGGCCGATAGTCCCTCTAATAATCTGTTATATAGGTCTTCACGCCAGGCCTTGTATTCTTCATCATCTATCATGGTCTCGTCAATATAATATGATACATGGAAGCTCCAGGCCGTTGCCCTGTAGAAGGATTGGACTTTTTTCTGGATGATCTCATCACGCACCTGCATAACAAGATCTGCCTCCTCAAGTAACTGAAGATGATACATTATGCTGCTGTAGCCTTTATCCAATTCCTTTACGAGATCCGTTGCGCTCATCTCCTTATGTCTCAGGAGGTCCAACATCTTCCTTCTCGTCTCATCGCTGAGGAGCTTGGCTACCTCAGGGTCCTTTATGACCTTAACTCCCTCAGGCTCCAAGCTCTACCTTCTCCTTTCTTGTTCGTTGGGTCATACTGCTTCCAAAGAAAGCGGCAGCTGTACCAAGCATGCAAAGCAGGAAGAATAATGTGAATGTGATTCTTATGCTAGTCAACAATTCAGGGTATAATTCTGGGGCAATGGTAGCTGAGCCGAGGTTAATCGCGATTAGAGTCATTGCTATTCCCTGGCTCAGCATCTGCCCGAGTAGTCTCATGGTACCAACAGTGGAGGAAGCAACTCCAAGCAGACTTCTATCTACACTCCCCATGATGGCGTTTGTATTTGGGCTACTGAATAAAGCCAAGCCTAGACCTAGTATAAGAAGACTGACTACAATATATGTAATTGAAGTAGATCCATTGATAAGAGAAAGAGGTGCAAGGGCAATTGATGTGACCCCCATTCCCATCCAGGAAAGTCTTGTCGGGGCTATTCTGTCGCTGAGCCTTCCAGCGATCGGGGACATTATTGACTGTATAATTGGCGAGGCCATTAGTATTGTTCCAGCAGCCTGTGCATTCAATCCCTTGTGATATTGTAGGTACATGCTAAGAAGAAAGGTAAGGCTGAAGGTGGCGCTGAAGTTTATTAGAGCCGATATATTGAACAACGAGTACACAAGGTTTTCCCTGAAGATACTGAGATCTAGAACAGGATTATCCACGTTTTCCTCTATGTGGATAAAGATACCTATCATGATCAATCCGATAGCTATGGGTAATATTGCAGCTCTATCCGGTAACCTTGACATCCCATACATTAGAGCAAGGAGCATTATACTAAATGTTGCCGAACCAATAAAGTCAAACTTACCCTGATCCTGTTCTCTCCAGTCTATCTTTATGTATATCAAGGTTAGAAGGATAATGGCAATACCTATACCAATATTTACAAAGAAAATGCTTCGCCAGCCGAAATTCTCTGTCAAAAACCCTCCAATATAGGGACCCGCGCTTAATCCAACGTACACAGCTGCCACTGATATACCCAGCATCCTTCCCCTGTCATTTGGTGTGCTGACTGAAACAAGTATAGCTAGGCTTGTTCCAAATATCATGGCCGATCCGACACCCTGTAAGGCCCTAAATATTACAACAGTCGATGAGGAAGGTAAAATTGCTAGGAGGGCTGAGGAAATGCTGAACAGGGTTATCCCGGATAGGAATACGCGCTTTCTACCGTACATGTCAGCTATCCTGCCAAAGGGTATTAAGAACATGGCTGAAGTTAGAAGATATGCAAGACTCGTCCAGCTCATTGTAACTGCATCCAGACCGTATTCAGCTGCAATACTAGGAAGAGCGATGTTAAAGCTGCTCCCGTTGAAAGGTGTGAGAAAGTTGGTGAGTATAACTGTTATGAGCACTGCTCTCTTATTTAATTCCATTATATTACTCCAAATTATTAAACTACTACAAAAATTTGTAGTACTTTATTATATTTAAATTTCTGCATTTGAGTTTAGCGAAAATCTCATTCTGTATAAATATCGATACTGATAATAATATGTTACGCTAAAAAATCAGTGAGTTGAATAATGCCTTATTGCACAGAGTGCGGGTCCCCTGTAAAGGATACGGATAAATTCTGTACTAACTGCGGAAATCAGATACAACCAAGAATACAAAATGCCCCAAAAAAATTTCCAGAAACAGGGCCACAAGGACGTGATTTTTGGCGATCTGAAGATTTTGAGGAATTCAAGAGAGTAGCTGCGTGGATAGTCGATAAAAACTCAACAGCATTATGCGGTATAACCAGAGAAATTTTACCTTACATGAGTTCGCATATTGTGAAAGAGCAGGATAGTATACGACTAACTGATGATGGAGGTCCTGCTAGTTTATATGGGCTGCTCTTTTACCTGAACTGGCTTGATATTCTAGGGAGAGACACGGTCAATGACTTTGGAATAGTTCCAAAGGATATTAAAATTCCGGATGATCGCCTTGAAAGAATTGAAAATGAGTTTATACAACTAGCTAAATCTTATAAGGAAACACAACAGGCATCTCGCACTATAAACACTGTCTCATCAGTTTTCTCGGATTACTCAGGCCATCTGGCTCAACTACTTTTTGAGGAAGACGTAAGTGATGTAAAGAAAGTAAGAGGTTATGAAAGAACAATTAGAAAGTTTTTAGAGAACCTAGAAAAGCATAACCTGAGCCAATTAGATAAAGTTGATTATCAGCGTTATACCGAGGCAAACAAGACGGGGAAAAATGTGACATCTACTATTAATGCTGAGACCTCCTATGGAAAATTCCTATATCCTTACAGTTATGTCATTCACGATGATCTCAAAACAGATCCCGAGCGATATATCTCACCATTCTTTAGTCTTGGAAGCTTAGAAGAAAAATATAAGGAGACCCTCAGTATGGTTCAAGAGTGCAAAGATAATTCAGGGTTCATGAGAAAGCCGCCAGAGAATTTGAGAAAAAAGACACTGGCATCCCTGACAGAGCTGGAAACCATGGTGCTGAAAATAGCAGCCGTTTATCATGTTACCCAGATCTCCTATTACACCTCTGACAAGATTAACAGAAGTAAAGATCAAATCCTGAGATACATACGTCAACGTTCATACAACAAGGCGATCAAGGAAATATACGACTTAATATACTATGCTAATCTTGTCCAGCCCGTACTAAGCTTAATATCCCCGTATTAAGAATCCCCGAATAAAATATATTTATCATCCCCTAAAGATAACTGAGGGCACGTGAGTTATTGTTCCGAATGTGGAGCTGAGATAAAACCAGGCAGCAAGTTCTGTAGTGATTGTGTCACTAAAATCCAAATAAAAGAATTCGATATTGATTCCCACCTCAACAATCTTATGAGATCAGGCATGCAAGTGTCTAACCAAGAAAAGAAGATAGATGTAAAAAACTGGGAAACTGAAAAATACCTGAACAATGTCTTCCAAAGTATAGTTGCTGGCGGATTCTCGTATTTCACCTATGGTGATGTCATCGAAGAATCCGAGGTAGTAAGCGGTATTATTCTAAAATCAAAGGAGAAAATGGATGTTAAAGAGAAAAATCCTCTGCTCATAGAAGGAGAAACCCTCGAGTTCATCGGAAACGTTAGGCGAAACGGATTATTCGGTGATCATGGTGGTACAACTTTTGGCCCTATGTATTTCACAGGCAGAAGGTTCATAATCGATTCTCTTGAATTTGAGACCGAGACTCAAATGGGGCAGGAAATTGAGTACTCTTTACCTCTATCTAGCTACTGGATAAAACCAGATTTTACCAATCTATTCAACAAAGTAGACCTCAACCACTTCTTTAAGGACGGAATTATCAGGAAAAAACTATATAATGATCTAACTTTCATCGTTAAAGGGATTGAAAAACCCGGGCTCTTCGCTGATAAGGCAGTAGCATGCGGATACATTCTTAAAGGCGATGATGAGATGTTTTTCGATTTTTATAAACAGCACCTTATCAACTTGGACGAAAAACCCCTCGAAGAATTTTTGGAAACGATAAAAAATGCTATAGAAAAATCCGTCACAACAGATGTGTGCTCATTGATTGAGCACTCATATACTTCAATGAAAAACACGAACTCATTCATAGAGACATCCCTTGCATACAGTGGTAAGAGATTAGAATCAATAGCTTACTCACTAAGTGGTAGAATTGACCTGCTTGTATA
>WJIV01000125.1 GCA_014730055.1 Candidatus Bathyarchaeota archaeon | reverse complement strand
TGCTTATAGCGTGGAGGATCTGGTTGCAGAAGCCCTTCGAGAAGGGGCATATGGAATAATGTACAAACCTTTGGACATTGATCAAGTGGTGGGCTTCATAGATAAGATTGAAGAGGGCGGTCTAGTGCTTGTTACGGACGATGACCCAGCAACCTGTGAGACTTTATTAGATGTCCTCAAGCTAAAGGGCTACTCTGTGGCTACCGCTGAAAGTGGGGGTAAAGCCATTGAATTAACTGGGAGAAATAATTTTGATGTCATCATCATTGATATTAAGATGCCTGTGATGAACGGGTTGGAGACCTACAGGGCTCTTAAAGAGTTGAAACCTAATGTTAGGGCGGTTATGATAACTGGTTATCCAGAGGAGGTTGGTGATTTAGCTGAGCAAGCCCTAAAAGAGGATGCCTATACTGTTCTTTACAAACCCTTCGAACCCGAAAAATTGCTGAGGGTGGTGGATATGATAAGGGAAGGTCGATCCAAAGAAGAGGTTAAGAATATTCGTTGAGGTGTAACAAAGTTAAAATTTTTGTAGTAGACGATAACAAGAGCTTCAACGAGACCACTTGCGACCTATTGGAGACCCGAAGACATGTAACCTTATCCGCATACACGGGAGAAGAGGCATTAAAACAACTTAAAAAAAACGCTTTAGATCTAGCCTTAATAGATCTAAAGCTGCCAGATATTTCAGGTATAGAATTTTTAGCCGAGATCAAGGATAATTATTCTGATATCGGATGTATTATTGTTACCGGTCACTCATCAACGGAGACAGCCATAGAATCCCTCAATTTGGAAGCTGAAGCCTATCTCACTAAACCGATAGATCCCTTGGATCTCTTTGAGATGGTGGAGAGAACTGCGAGGAGACGTGAGAGAAGACTCTATGAGAGAGAGTTAGATGATCTTAATCAGCTTTTACGGGCTATAAGAAATGTTAACCAACTTATAGTTAGGGAAGAGAAATCCGAAGAACTGCTCGAAAAAATATGTGAACTTTTAGTAGAGACACGTGCATTTCACAATGCTTGGATTGCAATACTGGATGATGAGGGAAAACCTATTGGGTTCCATCAATCTGGATTGAGTGAAAAATTCAATGAACTAATCGAAAAAACTGGTTTGGGATGGATTCCGAGATGTATTAAAACAAGTCTTAATGACTCTAGAGTCCAGATGATAGAAAACCCCTTTATAACCTGTCAGGACTGCCCATTATCTGACAAATATAAGTCTAGAGGAAGTATTTTCACACCAATAAGCTATGGAGATAAAATATTTGGTGTTATGGTAATATCTTCTTCTAAAGATATAAAGTGGGAGGAGGAGCAGTCCCTCATTAAGGAGGTAAGCACTGATGTTGCTTTCGCCTTAAATCGTTTAGAGCTAGAAAAAGAAAAGAATCATTATTATTGGCAACTTCAAGAGAGAAATAAAGAATTAATGACACTATACCATTTATCAAAGCTTGTTAATCAATATAGTTATGATTATGATCAAATCTGTATGAATTTTGTTGATTTATTACCCCAAGGATATCAATATCCAAATATTACATGTGCAAGGATAACTTTAGCTGATAACGTATATAACAGTTTAAATTTTATGGAATCTCAATGGAGTCAATCTTCTGAGATAATTATTGGGGGGGTGAATCAAGGTTGTATTGAGATATTTCTTCTCGAAGAACCAGAATTAGGTGAAGATCCCTTTCTTCCTCAGGAGAAAGACCTGTTAGACGAAGTTGCTAATCAATTATCAAATGTTTACCATCACTCCATGGTAGAGAAGGAGCGGGATTTAGTTCTCAATCAATTCAAGTCTTTGTTTAACCTTACAGTGGATCCCATGGTTATAGTTGATCCGAGGGGAATCATTATAGAGGTCACAGAGAGAGTCAGCGAAGTAATAGGTTATAATAGAGAACAGATCATGGGTAAAACAATAAATGACCTTGGTTTTTTGACACCAGAGAGTAAACATGTTTTATTATCAAATCTTAGAAAAAGAATGGAAGGCTTGTCCATTACTCCTTATCAAGTTGATTTAATCACAAAGTCAGGAGAAGAAAAACCCTTCGAGGTCAACGCCGAGAAAATTGAATATCAGGGAGAAATAGCAATTATGGCTGCTTTCCGTGATATTACGGAACGAATATTTTATGAGAAAATAATGGAATCGCTTCACACTTTTAGTTCAAATATAAATAGAATAGATTCTTTGGAGCTTGTTGCAGAAGAGACTTTGGAAACTTTAAACAAACTGCTAGGTTTCGAAAATGCTTCATTTGGTCTTATTGAAGAGGGTAATATCACTTTTATTAGATCTATTGGACCAGATATGATAACGAAACTTCCATTGGACGGATTTGGGCTAACTGTTAAAGCAGTAAATACAGGGCAATCTCAATTAGTACCTGATATAAGATTGAGCCCTAATTATATTTCAGGAAGAGGAAAATCAAATTTTAAGACATTATCAGAGTTAGATGTTCCAATTCAATTAGATGGTGAAGTAGTAGCTTTAATCAATTTGGAATCGGATAAACTAAACTCATTTGATGAAAAAGATCAGAAAATTGTTGAGATTATGTCAATGCATATTTCATCAGTTATTGCAAAGTTACGTCAGATGAATAAATTAGAGAAATTGATAAAGAAAAGAACTGAGGAGCTAGAGAAAGCTTATTCAGATCTTCAAGAGCTTGATAGGATGAAAGATCAATTTATCAGTACAGCAACTCATGAACTTCGTACACCCTTAGTTTCAATAAAGGGCTATGTGGATTATATTCAGGGAGGAAAGGTTGGAGAGGTGCCCGAGAGGGTAAAAGAGCTTCTTTCTATAGTTCAAAGAAATACTAAAAGACTTTCTAGCATTACAGATGATCTGCTGGATCAACAGCGTATAGAATCCGGAAGACTTGAGATTCACACCGAACCAACACCTTTAGAGGAAATAGTGCATGACGTTTTCGAGGAAATAACTCCTTTGGCGGATGAAAAGAATCAGACTCTTGAGATAATAATTCCTAAAGAGCTTCCGATACTGGAACTTGATAGGACCCGTATCAGTCAGGTACTGGTGAATCTTCTGAGTAATGCCTCTAAATTCAGTCCGGAGAGTTCCAAGATAAAACTTTGTCTCGAAGAAGCAGAGGAATATGTTAGGATCAGTATAGCGGATGAGGGAATCGGTTTAAGTGCTGAGGATATAGATAAACTCTTCAAACCTTTCCCTGAAATAGATAGACCCACCATTGCTGGGAAATCCACGGGTCTCGGACTCAGTATTTGTAAAGGTATAGTTGAGCTCCATGGTGGAAGGATCTGGGTTGAATCAGAGGGAAGGGGTAAGGGTGCCACTTTCACCTTCACTTTACCCAAAAGAACTTTGGATTCTCCTAAGGTTTTGTTGGTGGATGACGAAGCTGATATTC
>WJIV01000124.1 GCA_014730055.1 Candidatus Bathyarchaeota archaeon | reverse complement strand
ATATTAATTAGGGTGATCAATTTTATATTATGTACGTATGGTATCATTTAACTCCACATCTAATGTGGAGTTTTTTTTATGTGTGCCTTGTAGGTGCAAGATTAGTGGGTGAGAATCCTATCCATGCTGTTTTCGTCGTATCGGTGTGTGAAGTCAACAGTGGCAGGGTGTCTATCGTAAGATAGAATCCGAAGAGCCTGCGACGGATGACTAGTCCGAAATAAAAGATGAACCAGAGGTGGCTTCCAGTTGTGACGACCCGCCTTAAAAACGAGGAAGTTCGACGTTAGGTTGGGAAAAAGGGAGTGCCGATAGGGCTCTACAACGAGACTGCCCACTCTAAACAATTGGAAGTGATTATGGTCGGAATGGTCATAAAGATCTTGTAACTGACCAGGGGAGGTCTGTTAGATGTTCTTCATCAGAACTGATGAAGATAAGTTGAGGTATAACCCCGCAAGGGAAAGCTGAAATGATGCTCTAACAGAAATCAGATGGCGTCATAGTAGCTAGGAAGGTCAGGCTAATGACTATCAGGTAACTGGTACGAGGAGAAAACTGGCTGAGTGAAGGACTGCCTGTGTCATTGAAGTTGGAAGTAAGGTTTGAGTGATAATTTAACTTTAGTGGTTTAAACATTGTTGTGTGACAATGGGCTTTATGGAGCAATGAATAGGAAACCTAACTTGTAGTTGTAGCCATAGAGGATACTGCGACCTGAGTAGTGATAAACCAAAAGGAGCGATTGGTGGATAACCTAAAGACGTGTTTGGGAATATCACGAAGTACAGGGGTTGGATTGTTGGAGAGCTAAACGGAAGACTGGTAAGTCGTGAGGAAAGGAATTGGTGAGTAAGGTTAAGAAGTACTACACTGTAAAACATCACATTGTTCAGAAAACGAATCTACATGTAGTAGCTCAAGAAGTAATAGGTAACAACGGAAGTGCTGGAATAGATGATGAGACAGTAGAGGAATTTCAAGATAGTTATCGGCAGAATATGCAGGAAATTCATAGACAATTAGTTCAAGATAGATATGAACCATCTCCAGTTCTAAGAACCTACATTCCAAAGGATAGTGGTGGAAAAAGACCATTGGGAATACCAACCTTGAAAGATAGAATAGTTCAGGCGGCTGTCAAGCGATCACTTGTAGAAATCTTTGAGCCAATCTTCTGTGACTGTTCCTATGGTTTTAGACCAAATAGGTCAACTCATGATGCCATAGCCAAAGTTGAGGAATACAGAGATGAAGGATATAGATGGCTAGTGGATGCAGATATTAAATCCTACTTCGATAATGTAAATCATGATTTGTTAATCGAATTCATGACAGAAAGAGTAACTGATGGATGGGTGTTGGATATGGTAAGGTCATGGCTAACAGCTGGAGTTATGACCGACTCTAAAGGATGGGTAGCTACCTCCAAGGGAACGCCACAGGGTGGTGTCATATCACCACTTCTGGCTAATATCTATCTTCATCAATTCGATAGAGTAATGGTTAGTAGAGGATATAAAATTGTTCGTTTTGCAGACGACTTCGTTATTTTAACGAAGTCAAAACGTAAAGCGGAGAGAGCATTAAAAGTGATAAAGGAGATAATCGAAGGAAAACTAAAACTCAAATTAAACGAGGAAAAGACGAAAATAACTAACTTTGGTGATGGGTTTACCTTTCTTGGATATAAATTTCATACATGGAGATATAAACGCCCGAGAAAAAGAGCAATAAAGAAATTCAAAAATAAAGTTCGCTATATAACAAGAAGACAACAACCTTGGCCGGTGAGATCAATTATAGAAGAATTAAATCCGGTCATAAGAGGTTGGGGGCACTATTTTGGAAAAGGTAGTGTGAAAACATTATTTACTAAACTTATGCAATGGATAAGAATGAGACTACGTTGTTACATTGAAAAGAAAAAGGCTACTAAGAATCAAAATGAAAGAATCCCTAATGCCTATCTTAGGCATAAGGGATTAGTTTCACTACTTACCACATTGTCCTGAAAGGAGTAAAATTTACATCTATGGTGACGTAGAGACGTAGACTTACTCCTTAAGATGGGGCAACAATGACAGTAAGCTGGTTACGGGAGAACCGTACGCCCAGTTTGACGAGAGGTCCCAGCCATTTTGGCTGGTCCTACTCTATGCCAAAATAATATGACATTTTTCCTTATTTTAGATGAACATCTAATTGTTTGGAGGAAAATTTTCAGAAATGTCGAAATATAATTAATATAGCTAACCTTATGTAGTAGTAGAGAAGCTAGAAGATTAATAAGAAAGTAGGGAGTAAAAATGAAAAGATCACAGATTGTTGTGGGTATCATTTTTATAGCATTAATCGGATTATTTGTTGTCAACTGGTACTATGGTGAGAAAGTTGAACAGGTAGTTGTTAAGAAGTTGAATAACTTAGAAACAGAGAAGCCAATATCTATCGACTACGAAAAGATGTCAGTCAATCCATTGCGAGGTATCACCGTTGTAAATAATCTAGTAATCAGAGATGAGCATAAGGAGCTAAATTATAAGTTTCGAGAATTAGAAGTGGGCCTATCACTACAGGAAGTTAGAAAATTTTTAGAAGAAGGCTGGTTGGATCAGGTGGATAATCTGGCCCTGGCAGGTCAGGATATAGTTATTGAAAGAAGAGATGGTAAGATAAAGGTTGAAGATTTATAT
>WJIV01000123.1 GCA_014730055.1 Candidatus Bathyarchaeota archaeon | reverse complement strand
TATTGGTGTGCCCACATCTATTGGCTATGGGTACGGTGGAGGGGGTGTGAGCGCGTTGATGTCCATGCTTCAGGCTTGTTCGATGGGTATAGCGGTAGTTAATATTGATGGAGGCGTTGCAGCTGGTTGTATTGCTGCTCTTATCGCGAAGAGGGCTCACAGGAGCAGTAAATACCCTAAAAGGTCTCAGAATATATCACCTAACCTTAAGTGACAGTTGTTGAGGCAACAAGGTAATGGAGAAATTCTGAACTGTTTCACAACATAATTTTTCAAATTGAAAGCGATTACCTGAGAGGATTTGAACCCCACCACTAGGGAAAAATTCTGTGGAATATATATCAACTATGTGAAGACCCCTCTAGGTTACCTTCACTGCCTTCACTGGGTTCACTTCCTTCACTAAAAATTTAATATGAGAATATCAGATTTCTCGTCACAAGTGAAAAACAGATACAGCTACAGTAGCTGCATCAACCACAGCAAGAATTGAAAAATATCAGAAAAGTCGTACAACCATGTAAGTGGGTAAGATCATCTATTAGGGTTCTAGTTTCTTGTGTAAGATTGGTTAGCCTTTTCCTATTCATCTATATATTGCTGTTACAGTGAGATCAGGAAACCAATGTCCGTCAGCGAGACCATAAGAACAAGAAGCAGTTGGCGTACTTATAACAATAAACCGTTTAACAGAGATGATCTTCTAGAGTTAGAGAAATTCATATCATCTGATCCGACCCCCCCTTTTGGCAATACCCCGAGGTTCAAAATAATCGAGAAGACACCCGAGTCTAGACAACTTGGCACGTATGGGTTCATTCATGGAGCCACCAACTTTATCATAGGTGCTATCAGTGACGCCCACATGGCCTTACAAGACTATGGATACAGTTTAGAGAGGATCATCCTGAGGGCGACCGAGATGGGTCTCGGGACCTGTTGGCTTGGCGGAACATTCACCAGATCAGCTTTCAGTGAAGAGCTCGGCCTGGCTGAAGGCGAGGTTATGCCCGCTATTACCCCAGTAGGCTACGTGAAGAAGGATAGGCGTCTAGTTGAGAGAGCCATGCGCTGGGCCGTAAAGGCCAAGGAGAGGAAACCCTGGAAAGAGCTTTTCTTTGACAGCTTTATGTCACCATTAGATCTTGATACCGCTGGCGTATACGGTGAGGCCTTTGAGAATGTAAGATTAGGTCCTTCGGCACATAATGGTCAGCCATGGAGGCTTGTGCTGGATGAAGATAAAGTCCACTTCTATGCAACGGGAGGGCGCAATAAGACTTACTCAAGTATGCAGAGGCTTGATATGGGTATCGCCTTTTCTCACTTCGAGCTGACTATGAGAGAGAAAGGAGCCATAGGGGAATGGAGTATCTCTAATCCTGAGATAACTGACTCCTTTGAGTACGTAGCTACTTGGAGTAACTAAACTCCCATAATAAGGGTGATGATATTATTGATTATTAAGCCCTTTTTTGACTAATTTGGTATGAT
This sequence comes from Candidatus Bathyarchaeota archaeon, assembly GCA_014730055.1. The sequence goes on along the minus strand of WJIV01000123.1, from coordinate 2,285 downwards.
CGACAAGTTTCTTGCCCAATAATCTACAGGCATTTATCTCTTCTACTCCAGGTTTTTTGATTGAGACAGCTCCATAGTGTAAAGTAACATCACTTGAGACATAGTCGGTCACACCAAAAGTAATCATTCCAAAGTTCAAAATCACAGATAATATAGATAGAAGAGTCATCTCATTCCCTCCTCCAAGCCCACCTGATGAAGTGAATGCAACACCTACCTTGTATCCAAGTTTCCCCCAGTACTTGTGCAATTTATTGTTGAAGAAATCGTTTAACTTTGAGCTCATTGTTCCGCAGTGAGTGGGAGAACCGAAAGCATATGCATCAAACGATAAGAGAGAGTCAACATTAACCTCATCCGTTTTCCACATAGTGACATCCCCTCCACTTTCTTGAACCCCCTCTTTAACCGCATGAGCCATCATCTCTGTATTTCCCGAGACGCTATCATAAACAACTAAAACCTTAACCATAACCTGAAATAAGAAAAAATAATAATAAAATCATCGACTAGATTACACGAACACGTATTTATTTTTATAAGCTTTAATCCTCGAATACCTTGGTAAATCTTGATGGAAATAGAGTCAGATATTAGGGAGATAAAAAATCTCCTAAAGATCTGAACGCGAAACTAGACATAATAATGGATGAGAGAGAAGGCAGTACATTAATGATCTTATCGGAGGCCGCTCTCAAAGAGTTTTTTGAAGAAGAACCTGCCCCTTACTCGATAAATGACATCAAGGTTAGATCTCGTTGAGAGTAACTATACAGAGTTAAGCAGGTTTATTGCATCTTGAGGTTCAGTCTCGATGTTCACAGCGTTGAGCTTTTCTTTGATGGCTGCCTGGATCAACTTACTGTCCGCCCCTAGAAATAGGGTGCACTGTGACTCTTTAGAGGAGGATATCTGCAGTGCATCAGCTACGTATATCTGGTGCTTCAGAACCAGTAACCAAGATTCCACAAGGGAGGTTGAAGATATGGGAAGTATTTCCATCGAGCCTAATCTACTCATCTTCATTGACTCGGAGATCAATCCCTTTACTGCTGTATCAAAATCTTCACTCGATAGTAGGTTTCTCCTGCGATACCTGTCAAGAACCCCGAGTGCCTCACCAACATTCCAGATAGAGAAAACAGCCTTAATATTCCCTTTTTCTGATTCCTCGTAGACCTTATCTACCACTTGAGAGCCTTTCTCTTCAAGGTATCTCTTCAAAAGGCTACTTGTATCCAGATATACGGACTTCCCGTTCATCCCTCATCTCTCTAACTTCCTTTCCGGAGGAGGTACCGAGTTTGGGTCGCCTTTCCTCAATTTCCCTGATCGACGGGTAGACACCGAGCTCGATTCCTTTCCGCTCTACGAAGGCGTTTAGTAACTCTACTGTGTTGAAACTCTGTATAGCCTCTTCCACGGCGGAGCTAAGGTTCCTTACGCTGCCGTATCTTGAGGAGACAGACCTCTTGAACTCGTTCCAGGTCTCCTCATCTACATTAATAGTGGTCTTAATATCGGCTATATTGCTCACCGTATATACGGTACGCCTTCCATAATTTCAACATTTTGATTATTTAATTTCCTCAAGTATTAGTTCTTTTTCCAGTAAAGTAATACTTAGATGAACACACTAACCTGTTCCAAAAATATTGAAATAAAATTTAGCCCCACACAGTGAAAAAATCTATCGATTATAGAAGAAATGGACAAGGAAACGTATCGTATTAAGCTAGATCAGATAATCACAAAAAAAGTTACCGCTCATTTAAGACATGCGTGCACTATGGATGTTTACTAATTCGAATCAATCTACAAAAGACAAAGTAGATTCTTAATACGTACGCAAAAACGTTTAATTAATAATATTTTTCAATTCCTCCAAACCCGATAGTCTTGTTTGAACGAGTATTTTTTATAAAGTTCTCAAGCCTTTTTTCAAACTCATCAGGTCTTTTTCTAGCAGCACCAATGTAAGCGATTCTTATACGTTTATAACTATCAGAAAAACTTAGATAGTTCTTCCAGACCACTCCATCCTTCCTAAGTTCCTCAATTATATCCTCCAGAAAAACAAACTCTTTAGAATAGGGATGAATTTACTCCATACAGAAATTGTTAAACCACCAAGCATCAAATATACTTTTCAATTGGTAGCTTTCCTGTTTTCACGAGAGTTCCTAATCCTTCATAAAAGGCAATGAAAGAAGTCAATATCTGCCATTTCTCAAGATATACAGTTACCCCTTTTTTTTCCAGAAATCATCAAAGCTGTCCCACTC
>WJIV01000122.1 GCA_014730055.1 Candidatus Bathyarchaeota archaeon | reverse complement strand
TAAGGGGAGGGGATCAGAAGTGGATCTATATGCAAGCGGCCCCTCAGCGATTTCCATACCAAGTCCGAACCTGCGAGATCGCCTACCGAATAGCGATTTAATCAATGGATATTCAAGTAACTCTTTGAAACCGGGCATTTCACTTGTCACTTTAAAAACCTCCATTATTGAAGACAAATACCTTGAGCACGAGTTTTACACCCTTTTGGCTGCTTACATACATGTATTTGGAAATGAAGCATCTGATATAAACTGAAACTCAACATTTTTTTTCGATTTTCATAAAAAGGAATTGCTGAAAATCTGTTGTTAATCGTCTCTTTTAAGGACTGAGAGACCGCGATACTGCTTTATCGCTTCGAACACGAAGGCGCCTATACTGAATATTGCTATGAAGATAACGGTCAGGTCTCTGGCATCACCCCTCCATGGGTAGAAGCTGAGATAACTAATCGTGAGACCAGTGAGGAGAGCAGCATATATCGTGAGTCGTGGGACGAGCATCCCTCTCAGCATTAGAAAGCTCCTGAGTGCCTCAATGGTCTCCTCATCGTTCACCCTGTACTTACCATCAGGGTCCGGTTCAATAAGCCTAAGGTCAAGCAACTTGTTTACGTGATACTGGGCTAGGCTTGGGCTGCTGAAATCGAGCTCCCTCCAGATATCCCTGACTCCTATACCCCTATCCTTGGAGAGTATGCAGAGGTAGACATCAAGAGTCTTGCCGTAGATCCTTTTCCCTGATGCCAAGATTACTCACCTATTCTTACAGACGCTACCTCTTCAAGGTTATCAAGAGTGTTTATCTTTATCATCCCGGAGGATATCGTGTAAAGGTTATCCTCTATGTATAGACTCCTCTTCACCTCATACTCTGAAGAGAACCAGTAACCACTCCTCATCAGGCTATCATCCTCGATATGAGTTACCTTACCCCTGAGTTCAATTCCCTCTTCGCTTATGTCGAATACGTATGCTCCCTGGTAGACGTAATTCCCGTAGAAATCCGGGGGCACTTCCCCCGAGAAATCAGATTCATCAATCTGCGCCTCCAGTACAGGGATCACCAGAAGGTTCCTCTCCCGACTGAAAAGGAAGGCATGATGGTCATGTAGGGCGGGGCTGTTGCTGCCTCTATCTCCTATCTCGAGCTTTGCCAGCTCACGTGGGTTCTCTACGTCGCTTACATCGAAAAGGCTTATCTTAACGCCTTGGTGCCACGCGAAATCCCCGTACTCGGACTCTGTGGTCTCCTTACCTATTCCTATTAGTACGTTTTCGTCATATGGGTGCAGGTAGTTACTGAACCCAGGAATCTTGAGCTTGCCCAGAACCTCGGGCCCTTCAGGGTCGCTCAAGTCGATGGTGAATAATGGGTCCACCTTCTTGAAGGTGACAAGATAACATCTTTCACCCATGAACCTGGCGCTGTATATCTGCTCTCCAGGTGCTAGGCCCTCGAGGCTGCCGACCAGTTCAAGACCCTCATCCAGAACGTAAACGTTGCTCCCAGCTTTCTCACTCGCCCATGTATCTAAGGTTGTGGCTATTCTGAAGTATCCATCAAATTCATCCATGCTGAACTGATTAAGAACATAGCCGGGAACACTGGCATTAGCCCTGAATGTTATGTCTCCGCCTTGTATAGCTATCTTGGTGATTGTGGAGTTCTGCCCCCAGTCGCTCCCAACCATGTAGATGTTTTTCTGACTAACGTAAAGAGACATACCAGAATCGAGGAGAAAAGTCTCTGTCTTTATGGGCTCGTCAGTGTCCTGTATGTTCAGGCTAGTTATAGTGGTGTACTCAAGCCACCCTCTGGACATATTGCTGTACCAAACCTCAGTAGGCTCGATGCTTGTCCACTCTTTTCCCTCCCTTATTGTTGGCATTACAGGCTCATCCTCATTGAGGTACGCGGGATTTTTGATTATGAAGTAAAGATATTCGCCTATTAAACGGCTGTTAAAGTAGTGACCATCCATGACAAACTCCCTATCCACTGTCGGGTTAGCGGGATCCGAGATATCATAGACCATAACTTGGGTCTTATCACTACCAACGACAATCTCAGGTCTAACAACGCCCTGATAACTGGAGGGTAAATAACTGAAGACAACAAGCTTATCCCCGGATATATAGATGGAATCAACCCGGACTCCTTGCTCAATGGAAGAAACTACCTCGGCCTCCTCTGGCGGATAGCACCTTATTATGTAAACTTTGGTATTTTTAACCAAGTAAATATACCGACCATCAGTCTTAACAAGATCAGCCTCATCAACGCCCTCAACCTGAATATTAGTGGAAGAGTAATCAACATTCCCATCAGAACCACTCAAAGTTTGCGCTGATTCAGCAGCATCTGCAGTAAATCCTCGCCCAACTAGATTTTCTATACTAAATAATACTCCTGGCCTATATCCGCTTTGATAATTTTTGATGAAGCCTTTAAGCTCGACTTCACTCTCAAACTGTTCCATGAAGCCGAAACCTTGGGAAACATCTAATCTAGGCACATAAACACCACCAAAGTTCCAGAAAAATGAACCCAAGAGCCCACCAGCCATAAAGGCGACCAGAGCAAAGGATGTGAGTTTCTTCGTGTTAACACTCATTGACACAACTGGTAAATTCATCTTGATCATTATACATTCCGATATTGATATAATCCTACGTAATCGAACACTCGTTCTAAACTATCGAACATAATAATATTACAAAAAAAAAACCATATTTATCCCCTTAGCATTTTAAAATTTATTTAGACTTGAAGATATATCCGGTACATGTCACTAGCTGATAAGATTAGAGAATTCGCTTACGAGAACTATATTAAACCGGTAAGAGAGAACGGAGATGAGAAAGTCTCAATAAAATCAGGTGATATCCACGACGAGATGGAGCTCGATAACAAGATACCATCAGTCTGCGGAGCCTTAGACACCAAGAAATTCTAGAAACAATATTAAATTGAACTGGAAGAGAGAAAGGGCCATCTTGTGGAGTTAATGTAGTATATATTTTTCGAGTTTAATTAGGCCTTTGGCTTTTATTTTTCTTCTAGACCTATTGAGAACACTCTCTCGAGATCGTATTTAGAGAATACTCGGAATGCAATAAGTGTCTCAGAGCTTTTTATACCTTTGATCTTTAACATATGATTGGTTACAACCTCCGCTAACCCCTCATTATCTTTCACACGGATAATGGTAACAAGATCAAATCTACCGGCAACTGAGTATACTTCAGAGACCCCTTCTATCT
>WJIV01000121.1 GCA_014730055.1 Candidatus Bathyarchaeota archaeon | reverse complement strand
CTTCATCTATAATTTCCTGTGCGTGAAGGAAGGGGGTTGTTACGATTGCCTTTCCCGTACATAGGGCGTACAGCATCGTGCCACTGCTTATCTGATCCCTGTTAGGATAGGGCAGGATGTAGGTGTCAGTGGCCTGGAGGAATCTTATCAGATCTCTCTTGCTCAGGAAGCGATTGACAAACCGTACATTATCTCCGATCCCAAGATCGGATACCAGGTCGAGGAGGCTCTGCCTGTAAGATTCTCCCTCGTGTTTCCGTACTTCCGGATGTGTCTCACCGATAACCAGGTAGAGGACATCTGGTCTCATATCCACTACTTCGGGCAAGGACCTTATTGCGTATTCTATTCCCTTACCCCTACTAATCAGACCGAAGGTGGATAATACATACCTATTCTCGAGATCTAGTCCCTTCTTCGCTGTGCTGCTTTTCACAAAGGGTACATTAGGGCATCCGTGGGGAATGTACCGTACCTTGAATGGAAGGGTATCGTATACTTCCTCCAGTATCTGGGCTCCAACCCTTGCTAGGACTATTACCATATCGCTTAGGCGTAGAACCTCATCCATGACCCTTTTCGCATCGAGGGGCGGGTCCTGAAGTATCGTATGAAGCGTGGTTATAATTGGCTTATCCACTTCTTCCATGAAGGAGATTAGGTGATCCCCCCAGTTACCGCCAAATAGACCATATTCGTGTTGAATGTTTACTGCGTCTATGCCGGATTCATTCACGCTATTGGCTAATGAGGAGAAGGACTCCATCTCCTCCCTCTCTACCTGTAGCTTGACCTCTGATGGGTAGTCATAGTATCCTCCCTGGTCGTTAATTGCCATGATAACTGGAGGTGATATGGACTGCTGTTTTGAGATGGCGTTAACTAGATCCTGGGTGAAGGTGGCTATACCACACTCACGGGGGGGATAAGTGCTGAGATAGGCGACAACGGGTTTCTCTATACCTGACTCTACCGTACCAGCGCCAACTCCTCTGGTTCTTTCAAGGTAGATGCTGTGAGCGAGGTTCAGAAGCCTTCTTTCTGTGGTGATTCCGACCAGGTTCTCGTTCTCTGTAACGACAAGTCTTCTTATGTTATTGTTTCTCAGCAGCTCTATGGCAGTACGAACTGATTCGTCTGACTCAATGGTCACTATGGGAGAGGACATAACTTCCCCTATTTTGGTGGACTCGAGGTCCATCTCCTTATTTAGAACCCTTTCAATTACATCACGCTCAGTGACGATACCAACAGGTCTCCCACTCACAGTTACTAATACAGCGCCAACATTATTCACCACAAATAAATCAAAGAGCTTGTAAACAGGATCATCCGGATCCACTACAGGAACCTCCATATTTGTGCTGTTTAAAACTGTTAGATCGAACAATAGATCAAAATACGGATCTTTACGGTCCACGGTATATACTAAAATTATTCTCCTAAAAAAATTTGGATGAAATGAAGAATGAACTAGAAGTATTAAGCCTCGTAGACGGTCTCTCCGCCCAGGAAGGTCCTCAGAACTTTGATGTCCTTGATCTCTTCCTCTGGGCATGTCATGATGTCCCTATCCAGGATTATCATGTCAGCTAGTTTTCCTTCCTCCAGGCTGCCCTTTATGTCTTCCTCGAATGTAAGGTATGCTCCGTTTATGGTGTACATCCTTATGGCTTCCTCTCGGGAGACCTTTTGCTCCGTTCCCATCTGTGTGCCCTTCACCTCTGTCTTTCTCGCTATAGATGCCCATAGGCTTGGGAATGGATAGTAAGGTGTAACGGGGCTGTCGGTTCCAGCGGCTACCATGATGTCGTTGTCCAGCCATGCCCGGTGTGGTTTGAGCCACCTGCTTCTCTCTTCTCCAACGTTCTCATAGTAGCTATCGCCCAGGTAGTACAGGAAGCTGGGCTGGCTTGCGACGCATATGCCCATCTCTCGGCACTGCTCAAAGTTCTCCTCACTAGGTTGATAAGCGTGTATTAGGTAGAACCTCCTGCCATCTATAGGTTTGATCTCGTTTGTATTCTCGAATGTATCTAGGACGATGTCCATTGCTTTTCCACCCGCACAGTGAATACCACAAAGCATTCCCCTACTATTTGCAGCGTTCACGAGCTTCTGAAGGTTCTCCTCAGGTACTGTCAATATCCCGAAATTATCCGGATCGTCTTCATATGGTTCCCTGAGTAATGCAGTCCTTCCACCTATTCCACCGTCGATAAGTATCTTTAGTCCCTGGAATTTAAGCAACTCATCGCCATATCCGGTGACCATTGGGAAGTTCTCAATCCTTTTCACGCTCTCCTCGACTGGTTCCTCGCCTTGGATGGCTCGGAGCATCATGTTGACCCTAACCTTGAGGTTTCCCTGCTCCTTGAGGAACTGGTAAGCGACCATATCGTGCTCCGTGTCTCCAGCGTCTATTACGCTTGTTATTCCCTCTCTATTGAACGCGTCACAGGCCGTCTGGATGGCCCACATGGTCTCTACGATCCCTATCTCTGGGACATGCTTTCTCACCATGTTCATGGCGGGGGCTTCCTCCAGTAACCCGGTTGGGACTCCTTCCTCGTCTCGAACTATCTTACCACCTACCGGGTTCTCAGTTTTCTCAGTAATTCCCGCTATCTCGAGGGCCTTGCTGTTAGCGACCTCAACGTGGCCACAGGTTCTTGTCAGTAGAACGGGGTTATCCGGTGCTACCTCATCAAGGTCCCACCTTGTGGGGTTCCTATGTTCCTCAAGCTTTGCTTGGTCCCATCCTCGACCCAGTATCCATTCTCCGGGCTCGGATTCCTCCACCTTCTCTGCGAGTGCTTCCTTGATGTCCTCAATACTGTGCATTGGGGGAGTGCGGCAGTTGATCCGCTGTAGTGCTATACCGGTCCCGACGACGTGAAGATGACTGTCTATCAAACCGGGCATCACGGTCTTTCCCTCAAGGTCTATTACCTCAGTGTCTTCTCCCTCGAGTTCGCTGATCTCTTCAGAGGAGCCAAGAGACCAGATCTTTCCATCCTTTACCGCGATGGCCTCCACTGTAGAGAAATCATCATCTACAGTCAGGATCTTTCCATTTGTGAGAATGATGTCTGCGTCATATATCGACATAGTTTATCATCATGATACACCCGATCCGGATTATAATAACTATTGGTCAGCCGAATGTAAGGGTGATCTCGTAGACGACAGGTGTAGGAATGGTCCTCCGCCCCTCCTTTGATAGGGATATAAAGTCGAGATCTTCTAATATCTGCAGATCCTCGTAGACGTTCTTAACGTCACGTCCAACCTGGTCTGCAAGCTCGTTTATGCTCCCCGCCATGCTCCGGGTGAGGTGGTCCAATAGTTCCATCCTTCTTGGCGTCAGCTTACCATATTCCTCTGAGGAGAGGTCAAGTTCCTCCTCTGCCATGTACTCAAAGTCCTCGCCCTCCTGATAGGCCCTGAGGGCGTGGTCCATGGTATTCCACTCGATGTAGTCGTCGAACTGTCCCGGGGGCATCCTGCCCTTACTGAACTCCGCGTGGAGGTAGCTCAGGCTGCCGTACTTTTCCTCAAGAGCCTCTATCCTCTTCTGGACCTCCTTAATCCTGATGTACTTGAGAACCTTCCACCTCATATTGGTGTGTATACCAATAAACCCTTATTAGCTTTCCTAGGCAAATTTGGTTGAGAATGTTTCAATTTCCCATAGATAAGATAGATGATAATACCTGGGAGATACCCACGGCCTACAGCAGGCACATGTATGTTCCCGCGAGGATATACGCGGACAAGGAGCTGCTGGGGGCCATGATGAAGGACGAAACCCTTACCCAGTCTGTTAGCATCGCACAATTACCAGGCATATACAAGTACAGTATAACCCTTCCCGACGGGCATGAGGGCTACGGCTTCCCAATTGGAGGGGTAGCGGCCTTCGACGAGGAGGAGGGCATAATCACACCGGGCGGAGTAGGCTATGATATCAACTGCGGGGTACGACTCATGAGGACGGATCTAACCTTGAAGGATATTGAGGCCGACAAGGAGAAGATAATCGACAAGATATTCGACCTAGTACCTTGCGGAGTTGGAGTAGGCAGTAAGATGAGGCTCAGCGTAAGCGAACTGGAGGAGGCGGTAAGTGAGGGGATCCAGTGGGCAGTTGACAGGGGCTATGGATGGGACAGAGATGCAAGCCACACCGAGGAAGGGGGCTGTATGGAGACCGCGGACCCTGAGAAAGTCTCCCAGAGAGCCAAGATCAGGGGAAGATCCCAGCTGGGAACCCTGGGAGCCGGGAACCACTTCCTCGAGATCTCAAGGGTCAACGAGGTCTTCGATGAGGAAGCAGCCAAGGCCTATGGGATAACAGAGCCAGATCAGATACTAGTCTGGGTTCACACGGGCAGCAGGGGCTTCGGGCATCAAATAGCAACAGACTACATCAGGGCCATGGACCGAGCTGCCATGAAGTACGATATGTACATTCCCGCCCGTGAGCTAGTATGCGCACCCCTGAAGAGCAAGGAAGCGCAAGGATACTATGCCGCCATGAGCTGCGCAATCAACTGGGCCTTCATCAACAGGCATATAATAATGCATCAGGTCAGGAAGGCCTTCGAGGAAATCTTGGGAATGGACGCCGAGGATATGGGCATGGAACTCGTATACGGGATGACCCATAACACTGCCAAGAGAGAGGAACACGAGATAGATGGAAAGAGGGTTACAGCCGTGGTTCATCGAAAAGGTGCAGCGAGGGCTTTCGGTCCTGGGAGGAACGACCTTCCAATGGAATATCGCGACATCGGTCAGCCTGTACTACTAGTAGGCACTATGGGTACTGCCAGCTACCTGCTTAAGGGGACAAAGAGGGGTGAGGAGAAGAGCTTCGCCTCAACCGCGCACGGAGCAGGAAGGGTACTAAGCCGCAGTGGCGCTCGCCGCAGGTTTAACGCCAGGGAGGTCATTAACGATCTGAAGCGGAAAGGCATCCTGGTCAAGGCAGCCAGCGGCAGGATCGTGGAGGAGGAGAGCCCAGACAGCTACAAGGATGTCCACAGGGTCGCTGATGTCAGTCACCAGGTTGGATTAGCGGAGAGGGTTGCCACGAGTGTCCCAGTCGCAGTGGCGAAGGGATAGGTTACCTAAAAAAGAGTTATATTCAACCTCATACCCAAATTTTTGAAATCAATGGCAGAGCAAATAAAACCCCATCTATGGTTCACATTATACACCTTACTAAAGCTAGGTGCATCCAAGACAGACATAAAGCTGAGCACAACAGAGCTTGCTGAGAAATCGGATAGCAGCCAGCAGAGCGCATCCAGGCATCTCAGGATACTGGAGGAGATGGGCCTCATAAAACGTGAAGTTGACACTGAGGGAAGCAAGATAAAGATAACAAATAAGGGCCTCCGGGAGCTGGAGATGGTTTTCGAGGAGCTCAAATGGCACATCGAGGGCAGGGAGGCTGAGGCCATTACCATAAAGGGGGTCGTGGTTAGCGGACTCTTTGAGGGAGCCTACTACATCAGCAAGGAAGGATATAGGAGTCAGATCGAGGAGAAGCTGGACTTCGATCCCTATCCTGGAACCCTTAACGTCCGGATTATGCCGGATGACATGGAGAAGCGTAAACGAATAGAGCGCAGGAGCGGTATACTGCTGGAGGGCTTCAAGGAGGAGCACCGCGCCTACGGATCCGCGAGATGTTATCACGTTATAATTAACGGCGAGATCGATGGGGCTCTAATAGTGGCTGAGAGGAGCATACACGATGACAACATCCTAGAGATCATCGCGCCTGTCTATCTTCGGAGGCAGCTGAAGATTGCTGATGGGGATCCCGTCACCCTCGAGTTCGTGCCCCTTCGACGATCCGCCTCTTGATCTTGCTGCTACTGTTCAGGTCCTCTTTTCCGAACCTCTCTATCCTGATTATATCAAAATCCATCTCGAGGGCCTTCTTTATCTTGATTAACTGGTCACAGATGTATTCCTGGTCATGGCCCACTGCTATAAGGTCCGGTTTGAGCTGCTGTATGACCCTCGTTAGGTCCAGATCCTCGAAGCCTAGTAGTGCTTCGTCCACCATCTCGAGGCTATCCACGATGGCCCTCCTCTGGTCCTCGGGTATCACGGGGTCCGAGCCCTTTAATCTGTGAACTGTCTCGTCTCGAGCTACTATGACCACTAGCCTTGAGTCCTTTCCTCCCTTTTTCTTTGCCTCCTCGAGGAATCTTATGTGCCCGTAGTGTAGGAGGTCGAAGACGCCGCTGGCCAGTACTGTAGTCATCCTACCATTGGAAGTCTGCCAAGCCTAAAAGCTTTAACGCGTCCAGGATGCCCTCAGCGTAGGCCACGCTCGTTAGGGCCACAGGGTTATTCTCTCCCCAGTAGTACTGGGTGTCGCTGAGGTAACGCTCGGTGTGATCGATTAGTTCTTGTACCTTTTTCTCATTTATCTCCATTGGAAAATCCTCTAACACCATGGTGTCGAGGACCTTTCGGCAGCTTCTGCTATACTTATCAATTAACCTTTCGACCTCCCCCATTACCAGCCTCCCCTCAAGTAGTTCTGGAGGGCAGTCTGCAAGAACCTTCAGGGCCTCCTCCTCCAGGAAGTGTAGCCTTCCCGGCACGACGATAGCGTGAGGTGTCTCTCCCCAACTTTGGCTGATCAGCTGGGCGGCCTTATCTGCCCTGATTATCTGATTCTCACTACCTATTCTTGCCAGCCCTACTACCAATGTCTCTGGAGGAAATTCGTCGGTATCTATTAATCGTATTAATGCCTGTGGGATTGTAAGGTATTCTGCTCCGGGGATGTTGAGATCTAGTAAAAGTAGTGTGTGCAGCCCATGCTCTCTGTTCTCTCGTAGTGTGCGGATCACAGTGTCAACAGGACCTTTCTGGGGTAAGGGCACAGTCACTGTTCTTCCGAACTTGTAGATACTGAGGCCAGTCTCAGCTATGGCTGTAAGGATGCTTGCACCATGTATGACTTTGGTGTCTATTCCCTGTTTCTTTGCGTCGATTAGGAGGCTCACATGAGTGGTTGCACTCAGGGCATCTCCACCAACAAGTATCGATATATCTTGCACAGCTGCTTCCCGTAATAGATTAGATGCTTCCTCCTCCATTGCTCCTCGCTCAAGGATAGAGACCTTCTTTCCTGTTGTCTCCTCCAGCTGCTCATAGTTAGTGTCTAGTTTCATCGTGTAGCTCTCAAAGTATACCTTTTCGGAGGTCTTGATCTCCTCGATTGCCCTGAGACTCAGGTCCAGGTGGTCTCTGAGACCTATGCTGACGAGTTTTAGAGTCATGGCTATAATTTATCAAGAATTTATTGTATGAAAAGAGTTTCTAGTCTGGTGCTTACTCTGAGTTTTCCTTCTTGCTGATTGGATATCTAGATATGTATCCGCATACCTTGCAGGTTCGAGCTATGTGAGGCTCCCTCTTCGGCCGGATCCTTATCCGGCTGTTCAACCCGGTTATCTGGACGGAACCGCACTTTTTGCAAATGTTCCTCTTGATGTGCCTGGGGATCTTGGTACGGGTCCTCTGAGATATGCGCTTTATCAGATCAGTGTAACGGCGGCTGAGCTCATGGTCCTCCTCATAGACCTCCCTGGCCATCTTGTAGAGTTCCTCCATCCTCTCAACCGCAATATCCCTCCTCCCAGCCATAAAATACCCCATCAGTCACAATCACGAATGGTTTATAAGACTATAGCTGCGTTACTTTGAGAGAAGCGGGGTGGGGCAGCCAGGTCAGCCCGTGGGGCTCATAACCCCAAGGACGGTAGTTCAAATCTACCCCCCGCTACCATCAATAATTTTTGAAAGTAAGCAGTAATTAGGCTGCTTTTAGCTATTAAAGAGTATTATTGTTATAGGATAACTGCTTTTCTCAGAAGATTCAAGTTTAGGTTTGAACTATCGATCTCTTGTGAGATTCCACATTTAGACAATTTCGTTCTAGAGATTCATCTTGATGGGAGCATTAAACTTGGTTACGGCCACATATTACTCAAATTTTAAGTAAATAAAAAAATTAGGTAGTGGCAGTTATCATCTCTACATAATTTCGGCTATATAGGAGTTCACCAGAGCTTGACAAGACTTTTTCCTTCCCAGATATCTTATAATAAATAGCCATATCTCCTGTCCAACTTTCTAGAAAGTTATAGTAATAGACTAGTTGGAAAGAATCAATCGTTATCTCGATATCTGTATCTGTTCCGTAAGCATTTAATAGATACTCGGATACTTTTTTCTGTTCTAAGAATCTATTCAATGCCTTTTCTGGGGTTATAATTGCTACTTTGCTTTTTGCCTCTAAGTAAGGGATGTGTGCTTCAATTTCAATCAGTCTTCCATTACATAGCCCTATCGAGAGAATACCTCCATTTCCAGTTACTGGAATCCCTTCATAAGTGAAACCATATTTTACATTAACAGTATGAATTACTGATGCATTGTTTTCAATGGTTTCACTACCAAGGAATACACCCATTAGATAAACTTCGCATTGTGTCTCAGGCAAATAACTTAGAAGTTCGTCTTTTATCTGATCTGCTTTTAGAATTGTTTGTGTTTCATTCCAAATGTTGTGTAAACTATCCTTAGTTAGACTGATTGAAAGAAAGTTGTTTTTTCCCTTTAACCGCATTAAAGACGAAGCACCTTCTAAATGGGTCTCTCCATTTTCTAAAGGTACTATTTCTTTAATAATGGACATATCTGCAAAGTTATTTGCTATATATCGCATGTCTGACTCTGAAGCATTAATTGTTGTAAATGAAAGAGAAGACAATTCATCCAGACTTTCAGGGAAATCGCATTTTTGGATGTAGGTAACACGATCACTTTCAACTTTACTTGATAATATGATAAAACCAGTATCCTTTGGTTTTTGTAGGAAGTGATATACTCCAAAAATAGTCGTAGCTAATAATAGAATCGAAGTGATTATTACTATTGTTTTTCGATTCATTAGCAATCCCACCTCCGATATGTTCTAGTGTATAGCGTATAACCTACATCGGTATAATCAGGTTTACGATCATCTATTTCTTCTGCGTAATAGTCAAAGATGTATCCGTCAGAAGTTCTCCTACTTTTTGCAGTGTATGTAGCAGCTCTTGTAGATGGATCTCCTCCTTGGATGAACCATTTTGTTGCATATTCCCATGCTACTCCAACACTTCGTGAACCGTACATAAGTTGATCTGCTGTTTCTTCACCAAGGCCATACCATCCATTATGTTCTAATGTTTCAGTATCCCAACCACAGATACCATGTAACCCAAGAAAAGCTCCATTCCATGTTGTATAATCGGTATAATTCAGGCTCATACATGAATATAGAAAGACCCATTCAAGGTCATCATCTCCCCACTCACATTCACTGCCATCAACAACATACCCATCCATATACCAAGAACTCCCTGTTAGAAAACTATGATGATCTCCATGACCTGAGAACCAAGCTACATCAGCGTCATCAAAGTAACTATTATCCGATCCACCCTCACTTGAACATACCCAATGGGATTCATGATGATTGCTATCACCTAGAGTATATCCACTTGTCCATGAATAATCATCATCCAAAGTATCTTGGAAAGCGATAGCTTCATCATCAGAATAGTACAAGTCACCACTATATGTTTCATATCCTACACTTACCTCGTAGTCATCTCCATCATCAGCAATAACTAGTCCGACTTCAATACTAAGTAAGAGATAGAGGAACACTACACTAAGTATGGTTATTCTTATTGTTTTTTTCATTTTTTTCACTCTCGCTGATTTTCATCAGCGGGATTATCAGAATTATTCAATGATAAAATAGGAAAGCAGGTTGTGGTAATAGACCTAGATAAAACACTAGAGGCCAGTGAATTTGATTGATACCAGAAAAAGAACATGCAGAAGGATAGGAAAAATGTTGAAAACACCTCAACTAAAACAAAATTATATCCAACAAATTTAGACTTAAGCAACTATGCGCCTATCTACAAATTAATTGTATCAAACAGATGTAAATGTAATTCATTAAGTAGTGAATATGCTCCAAAATGATTAAGAGTAAAGGCAACATCTCTTTCTTCTAATACCCAGTTACTTTTACTAGAGTGGAAAAACCTGTGTTTTATTTTACATAATTAAGGCAATTCTGAACTCGGTAGTCTAAACGAGAGTATGAACCTACCCCCCGCTACTTTTAGCTATGCGCGAGTACCAAATGATTACTATAACTCTAGTCTATGAAATATGAAAATAATCAAATGCTTGTCCTCAACAATTAAAAGTACTTTTCAATTCCACCGAAGCCGTATACCTTGTTAGCTCTTGTTTTCTTTATGAAATTCCCAAGCCTCTTTTCAAATTCCTCAGGTCGTTTTCTAGCACTATCAATAT
>WJIV01000120.1 GCA_014730055.1 Candidatus Bathyarchaeota archaeon | reverse complement strand
GATCTACACGATCTTCCTTAAGCTTCTGAATTATAGCAGTTGCTTCCTGACTATCCTCTACTCTAGCTATCACTCGAAGGTGGAAAAGCTTGGATCTCGCTCCACAATTAGGACATGTACGAGTCCTGTTACTTGTATTAGCCATCATAAGCTTTCCACAGCTAGGGCAGTAAGCAATTAGATACATTTTCCTCTATCCTTCAACAAGTCTAATGTCTTCTCATTAACTAACCAATCAATACGTCGCTCAGAACATGAATCTTTTCCTTCAATTATTTTTTTAATTTTTTCAACAGTTACTTCAACAGTTTGTTGCGTAGTATCTATCTCACAGATATTATCATAATTTTCACGAGCCTCCTTAGAACAAATGCCCATTATCTCAGATTCAATATTCTCCCAGATTTTTTCCTTAGAATACCCTCTATTCTTTAATGTATTGTACAGTGACCATGGTGCTCTTCTTAAGACTAAGACCAATACATAATACTCTGCTGTAATGTATTCATGAGCAAAATGCCCATCCAGAATCACTGGGGTATCCTCCTTTTTCACCATTTTCTTAATAAGATCGAACAATCTCCAAATATCAACAACATCGGTTTGTCTCTGAAGGTCCTTCTCGATAATAAGCCCATAATCTGAGGCTAATCTCGTAAGCTCAATGTGCTTTAAACCTAAGTCCTCAGATAATAATTTAGAAATAGTTGTTTTACCCGTACCAGGCGTACCTGTTATAATAATAAAGAAAGGATTAGGGTTAATTCTCTTTTTCTTCATCTTCAGTCTTTATCTTTATCAGATCACCTAGAGTCCTTGGACCCATCGGCCTCGATAGCACAGAACCTGTAACTCTCTCCCCTGTGAAAGGTTCTAGTAGTTTGATATTCAGCTCTCTTGAGACCTTCTCGATCAGACTCATGGGCGGATTAAATTGCTCTTTCTCAAGTTTTTTGATTACTGATTCCTTCTCATTTAGCTTTTTAGCGAAATCCTCAACTGTCATTCCCTTTTTCTGTCGGGTCTTCCGGATTAGTTCACCATAATCTTCGACAAGTTCCATCTGCTCAGCAGCCTCAATCTCACTTCGCGGCCGACTTGGACTGACAGTTCGGGTTGGGCGTCTACGAGCTCTTCTTGCCTTTGGCCTATTTGGATCCCATTCCTTGCTCCCGAATTGAGCACATTGACCGCAGACAGTCATTCTCGCCCCCTCAATTATTCTATAGTTCGGCTGCCCGCGAATTTCTCGTCCACAAACTTCACAGCGCATTATTGACCCTCCATATCTGATGGGGATGTATTGTCTTATAAATCCTCATAATATCCATTAGATGATGAAAGAGGACCTAGAAAAGATCAGGGAAATTGCTAATTATCAATTTGGTTACGGAGCTGGTAATGCTCTTTTTCCGGATTCGGCGATAATAGAATACAGTAAAAACACGGGTAGAATACGACACATCTTCGACGGGGATGAACTGCTTGCTAATTATAGACCAAATGACGCACTATTCACCTTAACGATTGCAGGAGCAGAAAAACTAGTACGAGAGTTACCCGAAATCAAATGTAGGGTCATGCTACTGGAGGATGTAAAGGAGTTTATAGAAGATGGAAAAAATCTATTTGCAAAACATGTTGTGGATGCAAGTCCAAATATCAGACCTGGTGATGAGACTATTGTGGTCGATAAAGAAAATGAAGTGATCGGTGTAGGAAAAGCTATACTCACGCCTGAAGAAATGAAGGCTTTCAGTTCTGGAGTTGCTGTAAAAATTAGAAGGGGAAGAAAAAAGCACAGGTAGGTTACTCGAATTTATCGTATAGACCAGTTTTTCTCTTTAGTGCTCCACTCTTAAAGTGTACCACTCTCACAGCTGTATTATTGGATTTTTCGATTTCCCTAGCTTCATCAGCTAATAGGGCAGCCTGCCGTATCATCTCGTGTGCAGCTGTCAGAACAGGAACAGCTTCATCACGGTCACTTATCTTGAATACTGCTTCAGTGCTTAAACTTGCTACGTTTCTTGATATCTCATATGCTGCCATTGCTTTCCCATAGGCATATGGATTCATAATGTCAGCTGCTTCAAGTGCTCTCTTTTTATTCATAATTATTTTAGGTAGTTCTGGTTTCTCACCGTTCTTTATCTGCTCTATTACATTATCTATTGATGTATGTATTAGCCTGAATGCACCGGTTACTGCGAGAACTCTCAATACATCTGAGTTGAAAATCGCCATCTCTACAGGGTCAAGGAAAGCTGTCTTGGCGCTGATCATTGGGTCACCATATATCACTATGTATCCCATATCTTCCTCATCATCAAGTCCCTTGAGTGATTTTCTGCTTGGTTCATCGCTGATTACAATAATAGGTTTCCCGGTTTCTCTGAGTATTTTTCTAGCTTTTTTAGGTCCGCTTAAGGCAGCATTCGGAGAGATAACAACATAGAGATCGGATTCTACTGTTTTTGCCATATTGGCTACAAACTCCGCCTCCTCGTCATCCATCCTGACCCCACTGCTAATGACTCGGGTTTTCAGGTCTTCACGGCTGCTCCTCTCATCGAGTAGAGCTTCTATCAGAATAGTGGTTCCGATAAATCCTAGTTTTACAAAGGTAACAGTTACCATATCCTTCACTGATATATACCTTAATGGTTTTATAAAACTGATTTTTCAGAGTTCAAACAACTTCAATGTTTAATGATAAGTTATTAAACCCTAGGAATATATTATTCATGATTCAATATGGCAATTCCACCAGATATTGAGATTGCTCAGAGCGCCGAGCTCAAGCCAATAACAGAAATCGCAAAATCCCTCGGACTCAACGAGGATGATATAGAATTATATGGAAAATATAAGGCAAAAATAAAGCCCAATGTATTAAAGGAAAGGAAAGATGAACCAGATGGCAAACTTATTGTTGTTAGCGCTATAACACCGACACGATCCGGTGAAGGCAAAACTACAATGAGTATTGGACTTGCTCTTGGAATGGGCGTACTTAACAAAAAGAACATTGTTGTACTTAGACAGCCAAGCCTTGCACCCGTCTTCGGTATAAAAGGAGGGGCTTGTGGGGGAGGATATTCCCAAGTCTTACCCATGGAGGATATCAATATCCACTTCACGGGTGACCTGCACGCAATTACCTGCGCACATGACCTCCTCACTAGCTTGATGGAAAATCACGTATATCGTGGGAATGACCTCAAGGTCGATCTTAAGCAGGTAATGTGGAAAAGGGTTCTTGACATAGAATCCAGGTATTTAAGAAACATCGTAGTCGGGCTAGGAGACAAATACGGTGGAGTACCTTATGAAACAGGGTTCGAAGTTACCACAGCATCAGAAATTGCCGCAATTCACGCTATAAGTGGAGACCTAATGGAACTAAAAGAGAGAATGGGTGAGATTACTGTCGCATATAATGAGGATAATGAGGCAGTAAAGGCGAAAGAAATCGGTGGGATCGGGGCAATGGCAATTTTAATGAAGGATGCAGTAAAGCCAAACCTCGTTCAGACAATAGAGAACACGCCGGCAATTATCCATGGGGGACCATTCGCTAACATCGCCCACGGGTGCCCAAGTATAGCTGCAATAAAAACAGCATTAAAATTAGCACCTTATGTGATAGTAGAACCCGGTTTCGGAGCAAATCTTGGAATGGAGAAATTTATGAATATTGCCGCACGGGCTGGCAACCTCAAACCAGATTTAGTTGTTATAGTTGCTACAATAAAAGCTCTGAAGAGACATGGCGGTAAAAAGTATAGTGAGTTAGATGAGGTAGATCCAGATGCAGTTGAAGCTGGATTGCCCATGTTAAAAAATGAGGTAGAAAATGCAAGGAAATTTGGGTTGCCTGTTGTAGTATGTATGAATCACTTTGCCAGTGATGCCGACGATGAAATACAGAAAGTCATGGACTGGGCAGAAGAATATGGTGTTCCCGCTGCGTTTACTGATGTAGTACTTAAGGGAGGCGAGGGAGGTGTTGAACTAGCCAAGACTGTCCTCGAAGGACTTGAAGAGGATAGCGACTTCCACTATCTATACGACTTGGACATGCCTGTAGAAGACAAGATCAGGACAATTGCAAAAGAAATGTACAAGGTAAGTGACATCGAACTGACAGGTGATGCCCGTAGCAGCCTCAGACGCATCGAGAAACTAGGCTTCGACAAGCTACCGATTTGTATGGCAAAGACCCCTAATAGTCTTACAGATAATCAGTGGTATAGAGGAGGACTACCTCCAGAAGGATATGTATTACCAATAACGGACTTGAAGCCAAGCACTGGTGTTGGATTCATTGTGGCTTATTGTGGGGACATAAATACAATGCCCGCACATCCATCAAATCCTGCGGCAAATGACATGGATATTGATGAGAATGGAGTAATCAAGGGGTTAAGCTAAGATGACAATAATACTAGATGGCAGAGAAACATCAAATAAGATCATGGAGGAGGTCACCTCCAGGATACAAGAACAGGAACTTAAACCCGGATTAGCTCTAGTGCTAACGGGAGATGATAAGTTCAGTGCCCGTTACGTCAAACTGAAGAAAAGAAAAGCAGAGGAAGCAGGTATTTATGCCGAGTTTCATCATCTTGAAGAGACAACACAAAAAGAGCTAATTGAACTCATCCATAACCTAAATGAAAACCCAAAGATACACGGAATAATGGTTCAGCTACCACTTGCTGAGGGCTTGGATGAGCTTGAGACAGTCAATGCTATAAAACCGGAGAAGGATGTTGATGGTCTAAGTCCTAATACCCTTGGTAAAATTGTTATGGGTGAGGAGGCATACCTTCCTGCTGGTGTTGAGGCGATAATAGAGCTTCTAAGACGCTATGATCTCGACCCAGAGGGCAAACATTGGGTTGTAATTGGTTCGAGCAACTTTCTAAGTAAACCACTTGTATCTTATCTATGCAACTTGGATGTAGAGGTAACTTTCTGCAAGGAATCTGATCCATCTTATAAGAGCCTTGTAAAGGAGGCTGATATAATCAGTACCGAGATCTTCGAGAAGCATGTTATTAAATCTGATATGCTTAAAGAAAATGTTATTGTAATAGATAACGGGAACACATACGAGGGAAAGAAAGTTTACGGAGATGTGGACACAGATGATGTCATGGACAAAGCCAAAGCTATTACTCCTGTACCTGGTGGCACAGGTCCAATGCTAATATCAATGCTTTTAAGAAACACCGTAAAAGCTGCAGAAGCAGCAAAATAATTTTTTCTATCTTTATTCCGAACTAAGATTCAATCCTCTTAATCTTAATGCATTAAGTACAACAATTATGCTGCTGGCGGTCATTATTAGGGCTCCCCATTGTGGGCGAAGGGTAATCCCCCATGGTCTAAGAATCCCGGCCGCAATGGGTATAGTGAAAGCATTATATCCAGTAGCCCAGGCAAGGTTTTCTTTCATCTTCTGCATAGTGGCCTTGCTCAATCTAATAAGTTTAGATACATCCTGAGGGTCATTCTTAACCAGTACGATATCAGCAGATTCTATCGCCACATCTGTACCTGCACCAATAGCAATTCCGATATCCGCCTGTATTAGAGCAGGAGCATCATTAATACCGTCTCCGACCATGGCGACTTTTAACTCTCTATCCTGCAGCTCTCTTACCTTGTCAGCCTTATCTTTTGGAAGGACTTCAGCGTAATACTCATCAACACCTGCCTGTTCAGCTATCGCTTTAGCAGTTTTTTGATTATCCCCTGTTATCATTATTACTTGCATGCTCATCCTTTGTAATTCCCTTACAGCCATGATTGATGAACTTTTTAATTGGTCTGCGAAACCGATTAACCCGATTAGGCTATTTTCTCTCGTCAAAAAACTTAGTGTCTGTCCCGCTTCAGAAAGTTCATCCGCCTTTTCATTTAAACTCTGATCAATTTCCAAGCCTCTACTTATAATAAACTTTGAGGTACCAGCAAGGTACTTATCTCCATCCATTTTCGCAGATATTCCCTGTCCTTCTATAGCCTCAAAGTAGTCTGGAGAAGTAATTTCAATTCCTCTTTCCTCTGCTTCGATTTTTAAAGCAAGTCCAATCGGGTGCTCGGACTGGCTTTCTATTGAGGCTGCGATCCTGATTAATTCCTCCTCTGTTAATTCAGCTGCTAAATGAACTTCAGTTACTCTGAACTTGCCCTCGGTCAAAGTACCCGTTTTATCAAATACTATGGTATTCACTTTCTCTCCAATTTCAAGAGCTTCGGCATTCTGCACAAGCATGCCATTATTTGCGGCCAAAGTACTGCTGATAGCCGTAACAGTAGGAATAGCTAAACCAAGGGCGTGAGGACAGGCGATAACTGTTACAGTTACAGCAAGTGTGAGAGCGAAGACCATCTCAGATGCCGCTACATAGTTCCAATAGATGAAAGTTATAGTCGCGACTGTTATGGCGATTATGGTTAGGTAGTGCGCTGCTCGATCTGCCAATTTTTGAGTATCTGGTTTAGACTCTTGTACCCTTTCTACGAGGTCAATTATTTGAGCTAATGCGGTGTCCTTCCCCGTCTTCTCTACGCGGATCTGCATACTGCTATTCCCATTAATAGTACCACCAATAACCTCATCCCCCTTTTTCTTGGTCACTGGTTTAGATTCACCAGTAATCATTGATTCGTCTACCGCACTACCACCTTCCACTATCATGCCATCAATTGGGATTTTTTCTCCAGGCCGAACTAGAAGAATATCCCCCACACCAACTTCACTAGTACGTACCTCCTTGAATTCACCATCAAACTTCTTGTTAGCTGTGGGAGGAATTAACTTGACAAGTTCCTCCACAGCACCAGTTGCCCTCTGAGTCATCCTCATATCCATCCAGTGTCCAAAAAGGAGGACATCTATTAGCGTACCAATTTCCCAGTAGAAATCAGCTACTCCTGTAAAAATGAAAGTAGATGCAAGGCTAAACAGGTACCCTGTAATAACTGCGAAGCTAACCAGAACCATCATTCCTAAGAGCCCCTTTTGTATATCCTTCCTAGCTCCTTTGAAAAACGGCCAACCACCATACACTGTTATTAAAGTTGCCAATGATGCCAAAATGAGATCGTACCCCGAAAATCGTGGTATTGTGAATCCCAGCCAATCCTGAATTGTCGAGGACATTGCGAGGAGTGGTATAGTCACAATTGTGCTAACTATGAATCTTTTTTTGAAGTCTCTAGCCATTTTTGAGTGGTGGCTCTCTTTTTTATCCGAGAAGATGTCTCCATATCCTTTTGTTTGAGTTTGCCCTTCTGACACGGTTAATGCCTGTAGATTGATCTTTATTGGTCAAATAAATAGTTGAAATAAATTAGATGGAATTTAACTTGGATTATCCAAAAGCATCAAAAGGGACCTTATACCTTAGTCCCATGGTGAACATTTGACACGGATCAATAGCCGTCGTGCTCGACGTATGATGAAACAAATGGGCATGAATATGAATGAGATGGGAGATATTCAACGCGTTATCCTCCAAGGCCGAAATCGTGAAATTGTCATCGAAGGGCCTCAGGTTACCAGTATAGATGTTCAAGGTACGACCATGTATCAGGTTGCTGGTGGTACTGAGACCGAGAGAAAGCTCGAGACACAGGAAGAAGAAGTTCAGATACCAGAGGAGGACATACTCTTGGTTGCCCAACAGGCAAATGTTTCTATGGATAAAGCACGCGCTGCTCTTGAAAAGACCGAAGGTGACCTCGCTCAAGCGATTCTAAATCTACAAACTCGATAAGGATCGGATTAATAAATCCCTATATCATATTTTTGCCAATTATAGAATAGATATTTCAATTAATGAGGCACTATATTGGAGTTAAAGGTACGTCAAAGGGGAGGAATAGTTATTGAATACGGGGATCAGGGCATTATTATCGATCCTACTAGAAATTCCCATAGCTATCCCACATTTGTGACTCATGCCCACGCAGACCACGCCGCTGCCTTCAAGCACCCAGAACGTGAAAAATATGCGACGAAGGAAACACTTGATCTCCTCAGGGCTATGGGATGGAGCAGACTTGATGGGTTAAAACCTGTAAGGATCGGAGATAAATTACATGTAGAGGATTTCGAGGTTAAGGTTCACAATAGTGGCCATGTTTTAGGTAGTGTACAATACGAGGTTAATACCCCGGGAGGGACTGTTCTATATACCGGAGACCTGGGAACTGAAAATACATTTACCATGGATGCTGCTACTCCTGTAAAGTGTGATATATTAATTATAGAGACTACCTTTGGGTCTCCAATTTTTAAATTCCCAAAAAGAGAGGATCTTTCAGTAGAAATTTATACATGGGCTATTAATTCTGTCTTAGGTAACAGAATCCCAGCCTTTAAGACTGACAGTATTGGGAACGCTCAAGAATTGATAAGTATATTCAATCAGTATACAAAGCTCCCAGTTGTAACTGCAAAAAGCGCCTCGAATATAACAGACGTATATCGAGACTCTGGTTATGATCTTGATAGCATAGACCTGAGAAGTGAAGAAGGAAACGAAGTATTTGAGTCTGGGAAATGTGCTATAATTATGCCGAAGGGATCAAAGCTACCCGCTAACAACTTAGATATTGCATTAGCCTCCGGGTGGGCTTCAATCATGCGTAAAAAGAGCATGGCTTTTCCATTGAGCGATCATGCTGATTATAAAGGATTATTAGGATTTATTAGAAAGTGCAAACCAAAACGTGTACTTACGTTTCACGGGGGAAAAATTACCCAGGACTTTCATAAACATGTAAAAAGAACATTGAGGATTCCAGCTGCACCTCTAAGTAGTAAAATTGAGACTATTAGGGGTCCTCTTATGAATAATGAGGCTAAGGTAAGGGCTTGTAGCCGGCAGATTGTAAGAACTATTCGTATTCCAGGCTTTCTCTATCAGCAGAGCTGGCTTGTGAAAGAAATGGGAAGAAGAGGTTTTACCCCCCTTGAGACTGAGAATAGCATTCAGTATCTTAAAGAAAAAGGAGTCCTGAAGGAGACCGTTGAAGGTTTGATTTTGGTTAAATCCTCTTAAATGGTTCCCTCTTCCCAGCTTGCTAGGTACTTTCTCTGTCTCTCTGTTAGTACGTCTATCTCTATTCCCATGGATTCAAGCTTCAAATCAGCCACATTGGCATCAATTTCAATTGGGACCTCATGCACCTTAATCTCTAGCTGGGGATTTTTCCAAAGCCACTCCGCTACTAGTGCCTGATCAGCAAAGCTCATATCCATTACGCTGCTGGGGTGTCCTTCAGCTGCAGCAAGGTTTACCAAACGCCCTTCTCCTAGGAGGTATAGCTTTCTTCCATCTTTCATTGTGTACTGGTCTAAATCCGGGCGCATTCTTCTCTTGCTCTCAGATTGTTCCTCTAAAGCATCTATGTTTATTTCAACGTTAAAATGCCCGCTGTTAGCGAGCAGTGCCCCATCTTTCAGTTTCTGGATATGTTTCAAATCTAACACATTGATATTACCTGTACTTGTAACAAAAATATCGCCTAAAGGGGCTGCCTCTATAAGGGGCATTACACGGTAACCTTCCATAGTTGCTTCAAGTGCTTTTATAGAGTCTATTTCAGTTACTATAACATTCGCTCCCATTCCTTCTGCTCTCATGGCAATACCTTTTCCACACCAGCCAAATCCACACATTACAAAGTTTTTACCTGCTAACATTACACTTGAGGCTCTCAGAATTCCATCGATGGTACTCTGACCAGTTCCATACCTGTTATCAAACATACGTTTTGTAGGAGTGTCATTTACAGCCACCATTGGGTATTTTAAAGCACCATCTTCATGCATTGCCCTAAGCCTAATTACCCCCGTTGTTGTCTCTTCACTTCCACCTTTAATGTTGTCTATTAGCTCAGGTTTTTCGCTATGAATCCTACTAACCAGATCGCAACCATCGTCCATCGTGAGATTAGGCTCGTATTCCATAAGTTGGTCGATACACCAATAGTATTCCTCGGTGGTTTGATCTATCCATGCATAGACGTGTGTACCCTCATTCGCTAGGGCAGCTACCACCGAATCGTGTGTACTCAATGGGTTCGAGCCTGCTAAAGCGACTGTCGCTCCTCCAGTTTCCAAGGTTCTAACTAGGACCGCTGTTTCTTTTGTACAGTGTAAAACAGCCCCTACGACCACATCCTCAAAGGGTTTCTCCTCTTTGAAACGCTCTCTGATTAATTCTAAGACAGGCATGTGATCGCTAGCCCATTCGATTAATAGCTCTCCATCATCCGCTAAGTCGATGTCTTTAACTTTGTATTCCAAAACACTCACACGGAAGAAGTGTCTTCCATGTATTAAGAAATTGATCCTTAAAGTTTGACTATTTGAGCGTGTGGTATATCTCCGAAATAGATAACGGCTCTCTCATGCACCATTTTGCTGTCTATGGCAGCTTCGACAATTGTTTTTCCAACAAGGTTACAAATTGTTGCCTGTTTCATAGCATCTATAGCTTCTTCTACCTCGCCTAGTGCACCTTTATAAAATCCTTCATGAACAGTAAAGGGTACTCTTCCTCCTTCAAGAGTCTCTCCGAGGATTTCTTCATCGCATATTGCAACAACAGTCTCTCGGCCTTGACGAACTGACTTTACGTATACTTTTCCCAAGCTAGTCCTTCCCTATGCTGCTCCGTGCTCCGCAAGCGTCACATTGTAGGAAGGTTAACCTTCGTTCTTTTACTAGATGCGTGTCGGGTCTCTGACATACTGGGCATATGACGTACTTGTTAGTATATATCTCAACTAGGTTTCTTATGCTGTCGGGAGTGAATTTACCTTGGAATATTGCCCTAGTTCCATCATAGTTCCCTCTAGTGGCAGTCTCTCCCAGAAGGAATTTCATCAAGTGATCAGGGTCTCTTCTAAGTTCATCTGCGATTTCTTTGAAGTTCATTATATATGTACGCCTTCCCTGTTGCCTTACCTCTGCCCTCGGAACTTGGAAGCGGTCGCTGGTATCTATTTGTTCGGGCAGTTCATCGTAAGCCCTATCTAGCATTTTTTGGTAGTCTTTTTCCATCTTTTTCATATCCTATAATACGGCGTTGAATTTAGACTAATCGCCTTTCTCCCTATTCCGTTGGGCGCAATAAAAAGTTGGGGATATCAGTCGAGTAATATTTTGTATATTCCTGAATTTTGGATAGAAACAATATTATTTCGACAATTGCTTCAATTACTAAATTGATTAACAAATACTTACCAGAAGGCAGGTCGATGGAGCTTACTGAGGATTTACTAAAGGGTGCGATTGATATCCACGTTCACGCGGGACCACATATATTCAGCAGCCCTCGAAGGGTCGATCCATTCCAAGCCGCTGAACAGGCTAAAGATGCTGGAATGCAGTCCATTGTTTTCATGGATGTTTTCGAGATGAGTAATGGAACCTCTTGGCTTGTAAATAGGTCAATTACAGATTTCAAGACCTATGGTGGTATAATACTAAATACCGTTTATGGAGGTATGAATCCTCGGAGTGTTAAAACCGCCCTTTTTTACGGTGATGGAGCTAAATATGTAAGCTTTGGAGCTCATAGCACCTATTATCAAGCATCTAGAGAAGGCAGAGTCGTCGAAGGAGAGTTCAGGCCTCTTAGTGAACTATTTCCCGAGTTCCAAAAAGAATTGGATATGTGTATTAAGATACCCATTGATGAGAAACCAGATGAGAATCTCGACGAGATCCTACGTCTCATATCAACCAATCCTCATGTATATATGATAACAGGTCACGTATCGGTTCCTGAAGCTATTAGACTAGTTGACCTGTCCAGAGAATATAGTATTGAAAAAGTGATCGTCTCAAGTGCTGTAGTCAAGGAATCTTCATTGAACGAACTTAATGAGATGATTGAGAAGGGTGCGTTCATCGAGTATACCTTGGCTGCCTACACGCATACCACAACTATACCCAAGACCCATTACTATGTAGAAAGGGAATACGCTTCCATAGATGAAGGTATGAGTGGGGAAGTCTCAGGAGGAGTTAAGGAGGTTGCAGATCAGATCTCTGAACTTGGAGCCGAGAACTGTATAATATGTACAGACTTCGGTGTCTATACACTTCCTACACCTGTGGAAGGTCTACGAGAATTCATCGCATGTCTATTAGACTTGGGTATTAGCAGTGAGGAAATAACAAAAATGGTAAAAACGAACCCCGAAATTCTCCTTGGGATAAAAAGCTCATAATTTTATTTGTAAGAGAAAAAAATCTTTTACCATACCTTAACTTTTCTTTTTCTTATGAGTACTGAATCATTCGAATGTGAGGTCATGAGCTGGCGATTATTTGACGAACTTAGTAAGAAACTTGCAAAAAAAATTATTACTTCGGGATTTCATCCAGATTTTCTAGTAGGTCTAGCTAGAGGTGGTTGGGTTTTAAGCAGAGTCCTCTGTGATCACCTCGGGATTAAAGATTTAGTAAGTCTTAAGGTGGAACACTGGGGTGTCACTGCAACACCTGATGGTTCAGCTAGGATCAAATACGCCTTCGACGTTGACCTTACAGGAAGGAAAGTACTCATAGTTGACGATATTACTGATACCGGTCAGAGCATGCAACTGGCAGTGGAATATGTTAAGCAGAAAACACCAGAGGAGATTAAGACAGCGGCTCTACGTCATATTGAAGATAGTGAATTTATACCAGATTATTTTGCTGAAGAGATAAAATGGCGCTGGGTAATATTTCCTTGGAACTATACTGAGGATATGTGCAATATAATCCCCAAAGCCGCTTTTGGAGCAGAGGATGCTAGCGAGATCAAAAGGAATCTTAAAAATAGATTTGGGATAGAACTAACCGAAGACAAAATAAAGAATATACAAGCAGAAATTAGACGTCGCTCAAATGGTGATTGAGTGGATAGTATAAAGTCACTCGTTGAAGAAAATAGAATCCATATAAAACGGCTTATGGATGGAGCATTGATTCATTTGGGCTATTATGACTTCGATATCTCAGTAACAAAGAGAAAAGGGGTTGATATCTTCGATCCGAACACAGCACTATATGCGTTAAAAGCCGATACAAATAAACCTCTATCCAACGAGGATATCTCATTTATTAGAAAGAATCTACTCAATTCAAATTATAAGGTAAAGAGAATTAAACATGAAGATAACCGTTTAATTCTTTTAGTATAGAGCTCATTGATTTAATAAGCCTCTTCAAGGGTATTATGATCGTTACCTGCATATACTACTTCAG
>WJIV01000119.1 GCA_014730055.1 Candidatus Bathyarchaeota archaeon | reverse complement strand
GAGAATCTCTGCCTTTTCATCCTCGACGTATAGATATACTGGTTTCTTAGCCTTTCCAGTAATAACAACAGCATCTATACCACATTTTCTGAGATTTGTGGCAGCCCTGGTTCCAATGTTACCGTCTCCATATCCACCAGTCAATGGGCTTTTAGAGGCAACAACCAGCTTCCCACTATTGGGAACATTGAAAGCAGTATAAGGCCCTGTAGCGAATATCAGCATATTTTCAGGTCCTAGAGGGTCAGCACCCTTTGGGAGTTGATCCCATAGGAATTTAACTGCTAATCCCCTGCCACCCATGAATTTTTTGGCTATTTCCTCAGAGTATGAAGTTATCTCAGTAGTTCCCTCTGTGAGATCAACTCTAAGGATCTTGCCGTTCCATCCTTTCATATTAATCACTATGAGAAGAAGCATACCACTTTAAGCTTTTTATCATCGAAATGTTAAGTTGTACACTTCGATCCTTATTTATTACTACATACAATACCCCTATAAGTTGGAAAAAAAGGACATAATGAAATTGTAGCAGTAAATGTTTATCAAATATCCTGAGAACTGGTCTTCGATTAAGATGCCAATTGATCCAGATTTTAGAGATAAAAGAGAAAAGGTTGAAGAAATAGATGGAATTACGGTCTGGGGACCAAAGGACCCCCCGAAAAACTTGGTATTGTGGGAACAACTGTAGCTGTCGATTGGGATATTTGTGAGGCACATGGAGTATGTCTGGATGTCTGCCCAGTTCAGCTATTTGACTGGTATGATACACCTGATCACCCGAACTCTGAAAGAAAATCTTTACCTGCTAGGGAGGACGAATGCATTCAGTGTCTGGCCTGTCAGAATGGATGCCTGTCGAGGCAATAATAATTAGTATGGAATAGTTGTTAGCTAGCCCCCAACGACAAAAGGCATAATCACGACCTCGTCGCCTGGTTTTAATCTAGTTTTTTCATCTTCTAACAATGCGATATTCTTACCGTTAACCATTATAGCAAGGTCTGCTCCTCCAACCTTAAAATTACCAAGGTGCCCTAATCGGCTAAATCCGCTTTTTACCTGGATCTTGTTGGTTAGGGAAATCACTGTAGCGTGGTTATCTAACTCTATCTCATGCTTCTTACCTACCTGCTCAGATACGTCCCCGAAGAGCCTCACCCTTACTTTCATATGATAAACTATATGCCCGCGTCAAATAAAGATTTTAGAGGAAAAACGCTGATCAGCTACTCGATTTCACATATCTCTCTGATTGCAGCCATCATCTTATCATTGTTTGGGGGACAGCCCTCGACATAGCAGCCCTTTCCCTCATGTCTCTTTAAGCAGGTGCCCATGATTAATGGTGTGTTAGGGAGATCAGCTGGAGGTTCCGCGTTACTACCAACAACGATGAAAAGATTTCTAATCTCACCCATCATCTTCATCTGCTCTATATCATAAAGTACGCTGTGAATTGTCCCCCTGCATGCGCTACATGCTCCCTCACTGATCACGGTTACGCCCTCAGCGAAATCCATGTTTGTTGGTGGGCGTTCAAAATCATATGTGAACGTATTAAGAGGCTCACCGATAACATCAATTGTCTGATCCAGGTCAGTTAAGCCGGAATTGTGAGCTTCTAAGAGGTAGTCGAGTTCATCAGCTTTAAAGCCCATAATGTTTGAGGCAGCCCTATCGAGAGCCCACACATCACGGCTTGCCATTATTGTGTTTAATTTAACCTTGGGTCCAAAGCTGGGTCCTAGGCCTTCCATTGCTACAATAGCGTCAAGGAGTGTAAGGTCAAGTGGTACAATCTTATTCAGATCGATTACAGCTTTGATTACACCTATCTTGTGGAAATGTCTTTTCATCGGTTTGGGAATCACCCCTTTCAGGTTTTTTGCACCGAGGGTCACTAGGAGCTGGTCATGAGTTTTCATAACCGGCATATTTATCCTAACATCTGATTCCATAAACGCTTTGTTAACAGGTATTTTATCAATAATCAGAGGATCGGGCACCTCCAGTTCAATGGTATCTTCGATGTCCACGTTTACAACCCAAGCTCCTAGTTCCTCAGCCATGTTCTTGATACCGCTTAACTCTAGGGCTACCTTGGTTTCAGTGAAGTAGCCTGCCCCTTCTACGACTAGAACTTCATCTGCACCTGCCTCATAGCATTGCTTTATCATAGCCTCAACAATCCGTTTATCGGTTGTCACACCAGGGCTTGTTACTCTTCCAGTCACCACGTTCGGTTTTAAAGCGACTATGTCGCCTTTTTTTACTATTGATTCTAAACCGCCTACGAGGTTAAGTGATTCTTTGATCATCTTATATATTTCGTCTCTGTCAGGAGCACGTGGTGCTCTTACGATTGAGACCTTACTCATGTTTATCAGAGAAAGAGTGAGCATCTTATTATAATAATTAATCGAGGGGTACAGTCTTAAGATAATATTCTGATTAATAGATATGGATATTGGAACAGTTCGTTTTATAGGAAGGGTCATTGAGGTTGAAGAAGATATCTCGAAGGTAAAAATATACCAAGAATACTGTCCAGGCCTACTTCGGATTGAAAATTTTAGCCACCTTATAGTGCTCTACTGGTTTCACGAGAGAGATAATGATGAACACAGGAGCACCCTTCAGGTATATCCCAGGAGGCATAAAGTTGAGACCCTCACTGGGGTCTATGCTTGCCGTAGTCCATCCAGACCTAACCCAATCGGACATACAATCGTAGAACTGTTACAGGTAAATGAATGCACACTTATTGTAAAAGGTTTAGATGCTCTACAAGATTCACCAGTAATCGACATAAAACCCTATCACCCAAGGAGTGATTCCATCCCAGAAGCAGTTTATCCATCATGGACAGAGAGAGGATCAAAAACCTAACAAGGTCAGTATTATATATGCGAGACCTATTCAAATGTGAGGAAGCCTATAATGGTAAAAACAACTGTATCACTTATCAAAGCGGACATTGGGAGTATACCTGGGCATGTGACCGTTCCCAAGCCTCTCTTAGACCTGGCAAAAGTCAGGATGAAGGAGGCTAAGGATAGTGACATTATCAGCAGCTACTTCGTATTCAACGCAGGAGACGATCTTGAACTCCTGATGACTCATGACAAGGGGGAGGATAACGAGGAGATCCATAAACTTGCCTGGAATACGTTCATGGACTGCGCTCAAAAAGCTAAAAAAATGAAGCTGTATGGTGCAGGTCAAGACCTCTTATCAGATGCTTTCAGCGGGAACATAAAGGGAATGGGACCTGGAGTCGCAGAGATGGAGTTCGAGGAAAGAGGTAGTGATCCATTAATTGTCTATGCGGCAGATAAGACCGAACCCAGCGCCTACAATTATCTATTTTACAAGATCTTCGCTGACCCTGGAAATACGAGCGGGCTGGTCTTCGATCCACGCATGTTATGTGGATTCACCTTTGATGTTCTAGACGCTAAAGAGTCCAAATCTGTTAAGCTAAGGTCCCCAGATGAGCTATATCAGCTTCTAGCACTTATAGGGACAACCGAGAGATATATGATCAAAAAAGTGTACAGGAACAGTGATAATGAAATAGCAGCATCCAGTAGCACTACAAAACTTGCCTTGATCGCAGGAAAATACGTTGGTAAGGACGACCCTGTATGCCTAGTAAGGGCACAGAGCGGATTGCCAAGTGTCGGGGAGATAACAAGCCCTTTCCTACATCCCTACCTTGTGGCTGGGTGGATGAGAGGAAGTCACTGGGGTCCATTTTTCCCTGTCGGACTCAAAAATAGTAAATGCACATTATTCGACGGCCCACCTAGAATTATTGGTCTCGGTTTCCAGATAGCTGACGGAAAACTAGCATCAGATGATGAGGAAAATCCCTTATACGTTGACTTGTTCGATGACCCTGCTTTTGATAAAGCACGGAATGAAGCACTGGACCTAGCGTCTCACCTTAGAAGGCATGGTACATTTATGCCAGCGAGGCTTGGCGCAGAGGCAATGGAATACACCACCTTGCCCCAGTGTCTAATAGAACTTGAACCGAGATTTGAGAAGGAATAGTTTTACGATATATCCTCCTTTTTTATTATCAGAAAAATAATGGATAATTACGATGGTGAATTGATGGAATATTATGAAGCCTTAGATTGGCTATATGGAGTTAACAGGTTTGGTCCCGATCGCACACTTATTCCAACAAGGCACCTTCTTCATTTGATGGGCAACCCAGAAAAGAAATACAAAATAATTCACATAGGGGGGACTAATGGGAAAGGTAGTACTTCAGCATACACCGCTTCAATACTACAAGAATCAGGGTTCAAAGTTGGACTATTCACTTCCCCTCATCTAGAAGAATTCACCGAAAGGATACGCGTCAATGGAAAAGACATATCAAAGGCAAATGTTGCTCATATACTGACATCAATAAGGCCATTTTTTGAGAGAATGCTAAATTACGAGGTCCCTCTTCCTCTGAGGTTTTTTGATATAGTAACAGCTCTCTCATTCCAGTACTTCGCCGATGAAGAGGTTGAGTTCGCGGTAGTGGAGGTTGGGCTTGGGGGAAGACTTGATGCAACTAACGTTGTTGATCCTCTTGTTTCAGTTATTACTAATATCGGTTACGAGCACACAAATATCCTTGGAGAGACCTTGGAGGAGATTGCTCGAGAGAAAGCGGAGATAATTAAACCGGGGAGACCAGCTATAACAGCCACTGAAAATGTCATTGTACTGGAGGTATTCAAGTATAAAGCTGAAAAAGTCGGTTCAAAGCTGATACAAGTCGGAAAGGAGACTAACTTTGAGAAGCTTGTTGGGAATATGATTAGACAGGAATTCAATTACGAAGGAATGAATTCAAGCTACAAGTCTCTTGTAACCCCTTTACTAGGATCACATCAGGTATTAAATGCCTCAACAGCGATTACAGCTATTGAAGCACTTGGTACTTATAATATCGTGATACCAGAAGAAGCAATTAGAAGAGGAGTCATGAACGTACATTGGCCAGCCAGGTTAGAAATCGTTTTGGAGGATCCTATCGTTGTACTTGATTGTGCCAAAGATGCTGAGGCCACTGAGGCTGTCCGTAAAACAATTGAAAGGGATTTCAAGACTGAGAAAATAATCGCAATAGTTAGTGTATCATCGGATAAGAATATACCTGGAATGATAAAACAGATTAGTCAAATAGCACAGCACTTCATACTAACGACTCATAGTGTAATGGGGAGAGCTGCTGATCCGATGCTACTTGCAGATGAGGTAGTTAAAAATGGGAGAACATTCGAGATAATTGAGGATGAGAGCAGTGCCTTCAGAAGAGCCTTGGAGCTGCGTGGATACTATAATATGGTACTTGTTATAGGCTCAGTGTACTTGGCTGGTACAGCAAGGTCATTTTTCAAGGACCTAGTCTAATTAAGTTAGCAACGATTTTTGCTTCATCGAAAATGCGATCTTTAATGCATTTGATTACGTATCCCAGATTCATTTGTAGGGTATCACGATTGTTTATTAGATACTCAACTCTTCTTGTTAAAGAATAACTCTCACTAAAAATTGGCTCTAAGAAATCTCCCATCCTAGTCATGGACATGAACCCATCGATTTTGGTGTCATAATTGATACTAAGATAGGGTACAGTAGCTATAGAGGAGAGAATTAGGCTGTGAAGTCTCAATCCTATTACAAATTTTGAGTTAGATGCCTCTCTCAAAAACGCTCTTGGGGATTCGGGTCGTTTCTGAATTTCAACATCCTTATTCTTCATAATCTCCAAAATTTTTGCTATCTCGTAATAATCGTTATCTTCAGGGATTGTGTGAAAGGGAATGAAGGTAATACTATACTCCTTTTCAATAAGATAATCGCATGTTTTCGCAATCTTTTTTCTTATTGTAAATATATCATCTGGTGAGAGATGATCATGATAACTCTCACGACTATTAGGGTTTAGGTATCTAGGGCAAACGAGAATTTTATCAACACTT
Organism: Candidatus Bathyarchaeota archaeon; assembly: GCA_014730055.1. The sequence continues at coordinate 6,694 of WJIV01000119.1, read as the reverse complement.
TTCACACTTGCTTTATGAGGGTAAAAAAGTGCGCTATCACCAGTTAATCTAATTACTTTCCTCGTTAGTTTCTTAAGGTTACTGTAGGTGGGTCCATCTCTTACTGAGATTCTTGTGGATAAGCTCAGCATTTTTCCATTTATGAATTTTCCTTTATAAGATCTAATATGCTTTGAGCCAATGCCAAAAAGGAAGATTTGTGACCCACCTAATACAGGCGTTATCCAATGTATGATTCTTGATAAGTGATCGTAATCATAAATGGGTGTTCCACCAGTTATAATTACAAAATCAGCATCACTAAATACTTCAAAGTAATCCTTTCTAATCCTCAGTAATTCTCGAGGACTTCTAAGTTTAACACTATTCAAACCGGATATTCGCCAAGTGTACTCAGGGTCAGTGGAAAGTACAGTTAATTTACAATCTGGAAGAACCTTTTTGAATATCCTATTAACACCGAATAGGATAGCTTCATCACCAAGATTACCAGACCCATACCAGCCACCGAAAACAAGACCCTTCAATTTTATTCTCCCAATATTCTCTCGTATACATCAACATGTCTATCAATGACCTTATCCAGAGCATAAACCTCCTTGACTAATTTACTTCCTTTCTCTCCCTTCCGGGTTCGATCAGGGTCCACAATCATTCTTCTTAGAGCATAATCATAATCATCAGAGGTAACATGGTACCCATAATCTTTTGTCAGATTATCGGGATTCTCACCACTGATAATAGGTGTTTTATGTACTAGGGCCTCCAAGAAGCTAACAGGAAGAGCTTCACGTATGCTCGTATTTACAAGTGCCCAGCTTTTACCAAGAATAATGGATTTTTCCTTCTCAGAGACAAAGCCTGTAAGAACAAGATTCGGTATTTTACCGTATTTCAATCTTAAAATTTTGTCAACCTCGAATGAATGACTATGTCCCATAGCGATGAAATTTATCTCAGGATTCTTTATTGCGAGATCAAAGAATATTTCGATGCGTTTCTGTGGATCCCACCTTGCCAAAAAGCACACCGTTGGTTCATCTTCTTTCTCTTGTGTTTCCCTAGGTATTGGGACGGGGTTTGGTAAAAACTCAGGATCTTTCTGAAGATTGAACAGATTTTTAGCTCTAGCAGATAGAAAGTATGCCTGTGTAAAAAGCCCATCTGCCTTACTACATGCTCTCTTCAGGATACTTCTCTCGATTTGTATCCTTACCTTATTCTTCAAATTTAGTTCATATCTTGGATCAACAATAGCAATTCTCCTCCACTCTTCTTCATCGTATGGATCCTGAAATGTTATGATATGCTTTTTCTTAGGACATGCGCTCTGCGCAATTAGTGTATTATAACTAACTTCCTGACTATGATAGATATCGGCCTGTGCTTTTATATAACTGGCTTGACTGAAACATTTAGCCAAAATGGAGTTTAGTGGATAGGTAACTCTGGAAAAAGAGTTAAATCCAATAATTTTAACACCATCTAGCTCTTCCAAATTTCTCTGCCCTCGCCTTCTTTGAGTTACGACTGATACATCAAATCCTCTAATTGCTAACTCCCGGCTAAGTGTCCTAGTGATGTAGCCAAACCCGCCATGAATCCCCCATCCGAATACCTCTGGTGAAACGTAACACACCCTCATTATCTTCAATTCCTGGTAAACCTAAAATACTAATTGGTTATTTTATAATAAATTAAAAGTTTGTGGTGGTGAGTTAGGAATACAGGCGAGTCTAATCATACCCTTGCATAATGAGGCATCTATCCTGGAACAAAATATCGAGGCAATCTTGAATTATCTAAAGCCTTTCTTTATTGATTACGAGATTCTGTTGATAGAGAACGGGAGCCTTGATAGCACAATTTCAATGGCTATTAAAATAAGTCACAAATATGGGCGTATACGTGTTTTAATTATAGATGAAGCCTGTCTTGGTGAGGCCTTAAAGAGGGGTATCAAAGAGTCTTCTTTTCAAAAAGTTATTTATTTTCCTATAGATCTATCAATTCCTTTTGACTTCATTAAAGATAGTATTACTCTACTTGATGAATGGGATATCGTAATTGGCTCAAAGCATCTTAACTCAGATTCAGATCGAAGGAGAATCCATAGGAGAATATTTAGCAGGTATTTCCACTGGCTGGTCAAGAGGTTATGCAGGACCAAAATATCAGACACCACTTGTGTCAAGGCATATAATAAGGAAAAAATCACAGAGGTGATAGACAAGATACCTTCGATCTCACAGATTTTCGAGACAGAGTTGATTCTTGAAGCCCAGAGAAGAGGATTTAGAATAACCGAGATACCAGTAGTAGTTACTGACAATAGAACAAGTCGCCAGGCAATAATAAAAAAGGTACAGTATAAGTTAAGGGACCTTATGACCTTCGAGCTTTCCTATATGGCATTTCTCGTTGGCTTACCAGTACTGCTCTTTGGATTAATTATTATGATATTTCTAATTTATGAAAAGATTAAAACTGGTTTAACCGGTTTTCCAAGTCCTTATAGCTTTCTTATCTCGGTTCTAATGGTATTTACCGGTATTCAGATCCTCTTTTTTGGACTATTGGCCAACATGATGGTACAGATCAGAAGGAACACAGTAAGATAATTAGGAATTAATTTATTTAGCAACTGATAAATTCTGAACAACAATAGGGATCAATCTTGCTCTGGATTACTTTATTAGAATTTATCGAAGACAATACCTGGAATGTAATATGGTCAATAGTCACCCTTGTGACGGTTTCAACGATTTACAAGATACTTAGCAATCTCATCCAAAAAAGAGGCTCAAAATTAAACCTAGAGCCACATGTCAGAAACGCCTTACGTCTACTTCTAAGGGTCATAGCAATAGTAGCAACTACAACCATAATATTTGGAATATGGGAACTACCGACAAACATCTTTGTTGGAGGTAGCGCATTAATAGGCGCTGCATTAGGTTTCGGTTCAAGCCAGACTATCAATAATATAGTAGCAGGGTTCTATGTGCTTATATCTCAACCTTTCAAAGTGAAAGACTATGTAAAGATAGGTGACCTTGAAGGACAGGTGGAGGAGATCAGTATTAATTACACAATTCTCTATACGCCCACTTTTAACATTCTCAGAGTTCCAAACACCCAGGTTCTGAACAGCAGGATATTGAATCTGACTCATGAAGGATATATCAAATACACATTTACCATCAGCTTCGGACACGAACTATCAGAGGAGCAGATAAGCACTCAGATAATTGGCCCAGGAATAGAAGAATTCAGGGAGTGCTGTGGATATGATGAATTGAGGACACCTGAGTTTTACTTAGATGGGGCAGATAGGCTTGAGAAAAAATATTTGATAAGGTTATTTATACCTAAGGGACAGGCAAGAGAACTTTATGTTCAACAGCCAGACCTAATCAAACAAATTCTAAAGCACTATGACAAGGTCAAAGCTGCGTCATGATTCTCAAATTTTATTACTCACCCTAGCATTACGTAGCTGATATTTTGGTGAACCTGATGTCAAAACCGATATGGATTGCACGTGATTTTTCGTCCTGCTCAGGATGTAGGCGCTGCGAGTTAGCATGCAGCATGTACCACGAGGGATGGATGTGGCCCGAGGCCTCAAGAGTGAGGGTATTCATGCCCTTCCCAGGAGTAGAAGTACCACATCTATGCGCCCAGTGCCAAGACTACCCATGTGTAGAAACATGCCCAGTGGACGCCCTTAGTGTGGACCCGGAGACTGACGCAGTAATAACTGACAGAGAAAAGTGCATCAGCTGTGGGCAGTGCATAACAGCCTGCCCAGGCGACGTACCCTACCTGCACCCGGGAGACAACAAAGCCACCATATGTGATCTCTGTGGTGGGGAGCCCAAATGTGTTGAGGTTTGTACTGAGGCTGGTTATAACTGTTTAACTATTGTTCATGAAGGGCCAAATATTCACAGGAAGCTACATAGCAGAGACCCAGTAGAGACCGCCAAAGATCTCGCTGTAAAGATGTTCGGTGAGAAAGGAGAGGAGGTTATAGAGTAATGCCTGGTGGATACGCGGGAAAATGGCTAGACATAGACTTAAGCAATGAAAAAATAAAGGATATAGAATTCCCAGAAAAGACACTTGAACAATACTTTGGGGGTAGAGGAATTGCCACGAAGATTCTTTGGGATAGAATTGGTGAGGACTGGCCTAGGTTAGACGCTTTTGCACCTGAGAATCCACTAATTTTTGCCACCGGACCCATGACCGGAATATATCCCGGTGCAAGGATATGTGTAAGTGGTAAGAGCCCAGTAAGTAACGGCGTTGTAGGATCCACGGCGGCTACCGAGTTCCCAGTTGAACTTAGAGGAGCCGGTTACGATGGGATCATATTTACCGGAAAAGCTGAGAAACCAGTTTACCTCCTCGTAACAGATGAAGGAGCGGAGCTAAGGGACGCATCCCACCTTTGGGGCCTGGACGGGGAGGAGACCATAATCAAGTTAAACAAGGAAGTAAGAGATGAGTTAAAGCAAAGGAAGCCAAGGGTTGGCCTCTGGAAGGAGCCAGGCACCATGTACATTGGCCCAGCAGGAGAAAACATGGTCAGGAACGCCGCGGTTATGGCAAAAATATGCCATGCAGCCGGATATGGTGGTTATGGTAGCCTGATGGGGAGCAAGAACCTGAAGGCTGTGGCTGCAAAAAGCAGAGGAATGTTCCCTAAGGTAGATGCCCCTGAAACGGTCAAGCTACTTTGGAGAAAGGCTCATGAGGATTTAATTGCTGTATCGATGTTCAGGCGTTGGGGTACGGGTTTCCTTGGTTATGGTGCTGGTAAAGGTACCAGCAGCGAGCCGGTAAAGAACTGGCAGGAGGAATGGCACGATGAGAAATCCATGGGTGTTAACCGCTATATGGACAGATATTGGGTTAAGACAAAGTGGGCTGACTTCAACTGCACAACTAACTGCATGAAAGTAAGTTGCATAAAGGCAGGAAAATGGAAAGGAGATATTACAGATGTCCCTGACTATGAACTACAGGCTTACTGTGGTACCAACCTTGGAATATTCGATGCTGGAGACAATGTGCACATTTCTACCTTGATGGACAAGCTTGGACATAGCGGTATTAATGGCCCTAACACCATGGGGTTCGCCGCGGAGCTATATCAAAGAGGGATACTGACTGAGGAAGACATTGGGTTTCCGCTAGAATGGGGTGACACCGAGGCTTTCGATAAGATAGCCCATATGATGGCTTACAGAGAGGGTATAGGAGACGTTCTTGCAGAGGGAACATACAGGGCAGCCTTTAAGATAGCCGAGGTGAAAGGGCTCAGGCCAGAGGAGCTACTCAAGCACGCTGTTCATGTTAAGGGAATAGAGGTAGGAGCCCATGGTACGCGGAGCGATGCGGACTATACCCATGATATAAGTTATGCAGTAAGCGTCCAAGGGGGAGATCACACTAGCGTGGCTGTAGACGGATACAATGATATGAGTGGCGCTCTCTTCTTCGACTGCGCTGTATACTGTACCTTCACGAGCAGAGGACCAAGTCAAGAGCTACAATTCGACTTCGCTAAAGCAGTAACAGGATTCCCCATGACAATTGAATCCTGGAGGCGGATTAACGGCCCAAGGATAATAACTCTTCAGAAAGCGCTCCTACTCATGGGTGGTCCAGATGTCACATGGGAGCCTCTGGTTGATGATGAAAATCCTGATAGGTTCTACGAGCCTCTCCCAAGCGGCCCATATAAGGGAAAAACAACAGACAAGGATAGGGTAGAATTACGGAGACAAGCCTACTTTGAAACCCTTGGCTGGGATGAGAGAGGTGTACCTAAGAAAGAAACACTTGATCGATTAGACCTCTCTGATCTTGACCCAGTTATGGAAAAATACCGCATCTAACCTTTTTTATAAAAAGATTAGAGTAACTTATTAAAAAGTTAGAGAAGAACTGTCCTATCTTTAGGCTTAGGCGTTTTTATTACTAAAAGTCTAAGAGGCTTATCCGATTCGTTGTACCAGCAGTGTACGATTTTAGCGGGGCTGTGAATAATTGAGTCAGATATGACTTCTTTCTTTTCATCCCCTATCTCTATTATACCCTTGCCCTCTAGAACATAAAAAGCGACATCAACCGGGGTTATATGTCTCCTCAGGCTCTCCCCTGGTTCAAGCTTAAGATGAACAATCAGGGCATTTTCATGATCATATATCTTCCTAGCGTCGACATCGTGGGGATTTGGCCCTGGGTCAGTGTTATTAACTATTGTTATCTCCATAAGATTACACCTCCATGAAGATTACCCCAAGATATCCTTGAGATCCTCCTCTGGGGTTGTGATAGGTTGTATGTTGAACTTTTCCACAAGGACATTCAATATACCTGGAGTGATGAAAGCGGGTAGACTTGGTCCTAATCTCATATTTTCTATACCTATGTATAGTAACGTCAACAGTATAGCTACTGCCTTCTGCTCGTACCAGCTTATTATCATACTAAGGGGAAGGTCATTTACCTCAACATCGAATGCTTCCGATAGAGCCAAAGCAATCTTTACGGCGCTATAAGCGTCATTGCATTGACCTACATCCAATAGTCTTGGAATGCCTCCAATATCACCGAGTTCCTTATCGAAGAACCTGAATTTCCCACAAGCAAGCGTCAGTATTACTGTGTCCTCTGG
>WJIV01000118.1 GCA_014730055.1 Candidatus Bathyarchaeota archaeon | reverse complement strand
CTGGATAGTTTAGAAGGATGCGTAGTACCTGCTCCTTAATCTCACCCCTCCGCATGGAATCGGGACTCATAGATACCAATAATAACCGGTATACCGGTAAAATCTTTAATATATAAAGGAAACCGGTATATTTTTTGCCAAACAGGATATTTTTTTCAGATCTGAGTTAAAAGAAGAACAGATTCAGTAATTTTGGATAATAAGGATAAGCAATAAATGCACAAGGCGGGGTTGAACCCTGAGATCATGAGGGAGGACATCATGGGTATCACGAAGTCCTTGACGTCCCTTCTCTGGTCGATGATGGTGTACCAGAGGTGGTTTACAAAGTTCTCAGCGGGATCCTCTGTCTTTACTATTATTGGCTCTATGGTGATCTCGTACTCTGAGCGTAGCTCTGGTTCCCGCTCTGAGGGTGGACCATGGATCAACTGGAGCAGCCTCTTGACGATTTTCTCGTGGTTTTTACCCCGCATAGAATCATCTGATATTATTATGTTGTTGTTCAGGTTTTGATAAAAGACTTGGTTTCTTGAATGCGTATCATTAATAGGTATTCAGGCTGAGTTGGTTGCATGAGGATCGTTGAGGCCCAGGAGCGGGTGGATGAGTGGATTAACCAGTTTGAGGAGGGTTACTGGCCTCCCCTGTCCATGCTGGCGAGCCTGACGGAGGAGGTGGGGGAGCTTGCCAGGGAGATTAATCACAGGGAGAAGATCAAGAGGAAGAAGGAGACTGAGGAGGCTAAGAGCCTCGGCCTAGGGCTCGCTGATGTGTTTTTCAGTTTGATATGTATTGCTAACTACTACGAGGTAGACCTGGATAAGCAGCTAGAAGAGGTCATAGACAAGTACTCACAAAGAGATAAAAACAGGTGGACAAAAAAGACGAGTTGAACTCATATTATCAAAAAAGGGATCTATTAGACGAAGTTTTCATTATAGAAAAGTATTAAGTTTTTCTAGGATAATCCTTATATTTCTCAGTTTTATACACCATAATTAACAGTTTTGTTAACTAAGGTGTATAAGATTGGGAAGAAGGGTCCCTGTTGAGCTTGCGAGGAAGAGAGCTTTTACAGTAGAAGAAGCAGAGGAGGAGCTTGATATGGACCGGGAGAGCTTGAGGGTTTTCCTTCACCGCCTGGAATCTGATGGAGCTGTAGAACGTCTGGAACGGGGGAAGTATATTGTTATCCCTCAGACAAGCAGGAAGGGGGAGTATACCCTGGACGAGTACGTGATAGGCTCGGTGCTGGTAGACCCCCACGCTATAGCCTACTGGTCAGCGCTAGACTACCATGGATTAACGGAGCAGATCCCGGGAACGGTATTTGTCCAGACTACCTCAAGGAGGAAAAAGCAAGATCTAACCATATTTGGTGTCAGGTACCGGATAGTCAGGATTACTGACTACAAGTTCTTTGGCGTAAAGACTGTCTGGGTAGAGGACACTCAGGTGAAGGTAACGGACAGGGAGAAGACGATTATCGACTGCCTGGATCATCCAGAGTACTGCGGAGGGGTATCTGAGCCAGCGAAGGGTCTCCAGGAGCATGGGGGCGAATTTGACCTCGAGACCCTGGAGGAGTACTCTCGGAGGATAAAGAACACCGGTGTGATAAGGAGGCTTGGCTACCTGTGCGAATTGTATAATATACCGATATCTCTACCGGAGGTCACTTCAAGGAACTACCTTTACCTTGACCCAACCATGCCTCACGAGGGAGAACCTGACAGCCGGTGGAGGCTTAATATAAACATTGATCCCGGTGAACTCGCTTGATTCCCGGCTACGAGTTCAGAGAAAAAGCAAGAGAAAACGGGGTTCCAGTCAGCTCTATCGAGCGTGATTACGCACAGAACTGGCTTCTAGATGCCTTATCCGGTAAGATGAAAATGGCTCTTAAGGGTGGTACGGGCATAAGAAAAGTCTACATGGAGGGTTACCGTTTCTCTGACGATCTCGACTTCACCCTGATGGAGAGTTATACTCAAGACGAGGTCAATAATGTACTTGGAGGGGCATTGAGGGACGCTGAAGAGGAGAGCGGGGTCAGCTTTCTGGAGGATTTTAGGCTGCAGAGAGTTACAAATGGGTTTACAGTTAGCACATATTTTAGGATCCTGCGAACATCCGGCAATCCTCTAAGAATTAAGTTGGATTTTACAGCCCCAAGCAGTGAGACTATTCTGGTTAGGCCGCAACTGAGGGAGATCATTCATCCTTACTCAGATCAACTTAGGTCAGAGATTCTCTCATACAGGCTCGAGGAGGTCCTCTCCGAGAAGATTAGGGCACTTTTTGAACGAACAAGACCCAGAGACCTTTATGACGTCTGGAGATTAAAGGGACTGGGCCTTGAGGACCCTGAGATCATAAGCAGGAAATTCCAGTTCAAGGAGGTTTCCTTTGACATTGTCAGTCTTAATAGGAGAAGACAGTACTTCGAGCAAGCCTGGGTAAATAGTCTAAGGCATCAGCTTCGAGAACTACCAGATTTCACATCTGTTTATACGGACACACTAGATTATCTACAGGCTATATTGAAAAATATCGAGAGATACAATAAGAAACTTTGAAGAAAGTGAAGGAACTGGATCTTTGCTTCGTTTGCTTTATAGTGTTATTGTCTGTAGTATAGGGTATCGGGCTTGTGTTTGGTGTATGGATTCGTTTATTGAGGGGCTAGTAAATTTAGATGGGTATAAGAATCAGATCGAGCACATCGAGTTTTTGCCCTCGAAGAGAGAGGTTCAGGGTAGGTTGGATTATTCTCTTCCTGGTCCGCTCAGGCAGTATCTTGATAATCGCTTCATCAAGCTGTACAGGCATCAGGCTGAGGCTGTGAACAGGATTAGGAGGGGGGAGAATGTTGTTATCGCGACGCCTACTGCCTCTGGTAAGACCCTGGCGTTCAATCTACCCGTTTTTGAGGCCCTTATGAGGGACGGGGAGGCCAGGGCTCTTTACGTTTACCCCATGAAGGCTCTTGAGAATGATCAGTTGAACACACTTTCTATAATGGAGATGGAGACGGGGATCCGTGTAAACCCCAGGATCTATGATGGGGACACGTCGAGGAATGACAGGAGGACCATTCGGGAGAATTCGAGGATAATTTTAACGAATCCTTATGGGCTGCACTATTATCTTCCCTGGAATCATTTGTGGAGGAGGTTTTTCTCGAATCTGAGGTTTATCATAGTTGACGAGTCCCACATGTATCGCGGGGTCTTCGGTTCGCATGTCGCGTTACTTTTTCGGAGGATCAACAGGATCTGTGACCATTATGGTTCCTCTCCCCAGTATATCCTCTCCTCTGCCACGATTGCTAACCCTGAGGAGCACTCTGAGAAGCTGGTGGGTAAGAGGTTTCACGTGGTATCGGAGGATAGCTCGGAGTCCGGGGCCAAGAGCTTCGTTTTCTGGAACCCACCCTTTAGTGATGATGATCTTACCCGGAGATCTCCTCACCAGGAGACCAGGATGCTCATGGGGTACTGCGTGAAGCAGGGTTTCCAGACGCTCTGCTTCGCTCCTTCCCGGAAGATGGCTGAGCTAATTGCTCTCTGGGTTAAGCAGGACCTCTCAGGCTATGACCCCGAGCTGGCCGAGAGGGTGCACTCGTACAGGGCGGGGTACCTGCCGGAGGAGAGGAGGAAGATTGAGAGGGGGCTGAAGCAGCGTGAGATCTCCGGCGTAGTTACGACTAATGCCCTTGAGCTTGGGATCGACATCGGCTCACTGGACTGTGTTATAATGTCAGGGTACCCGGGTACGGTGATATCCACTTGGCAGCAGGCGGGCAGGGCTGGGCGTCTCATCGATGACTCGGTGGTGTTTCTCGTTGCCTTCAATAATCCACTAGACCAGTACTTCATGAACCATCCCAAGGATTTCTTCAGGAGGAGCCCAGAGAACGCGGTCATCAACCTGGATAACCCGTACATTACCACGGGGCACGTCATGTGTGCTTCAAAGGAACTGAATTTGACAGATGAAGATAGTGAGTACTTTGGGGCAGGCTACAGGGAAGCTGTTGAGGAGTTGCTGGAACAGGGACTGGTAAGGAAAAACAGGAAGGGGTACGCCTACTCTGGGCCTGGCCGTCCGGAGACAAAGGTCAAGCTGAACAGCATATCCGATCGTACCATCACGGTCTACCATGGGAAAAAGGTTCTTGAGACCATGGATATAACCCAGGCGTACCGGGAGGCGCATGAAGGCGCGGTTCTGCTTCACCGGGGGGAGCCTTACCTTGTAAAGCAGCTTGACCTCGAGAGGAACGTGGCCCACGTAGAGGAAACCGATGATGGCTACTACACGGATACTCTGAAGACGGTGGAGATCTACGTAGATGAAAAAATAGCTGAGAACAGCTATGGGGTTGACTCAGGTTTAGGTAAAGTAAGCGTTACAGAGTACTACAAGGAGTACAGGAAGATGCGTTATGATGAGAAGGTAGATCAGCTCCCCCTGGACCTACCTCCACTGAACTTCAGGACCATAGGATTCTGGTTTACGCTACCCTCTGCTATAGAATCGGGAATCAGGTACTCTGGCCTTGACCTGGCAGGAGGACTGCACGCCATAGAGCACGCCATGATCGCCATATCCCCTCTACACGCCATGTGCGATACCAGAGACCTAGGCGGAGTATCCACAGAGCTCCACAAAGACACCAGGAGGCCCTCAATATTCGTGTACGACGGATACAAAGGAGGAGTCGGAATCTCAGAAAAACTATACTCACTACTACCCGAGCAGCTCAGCACAACATTGAACCTTATACAGGACTGTAAATGCGAAGCAGGCTGCCCATCATGCATCTACTCATCAAAATGCGGAAACAACAACGAGCCGCTGGACAAAAAAGCCGCAGTAACCATACTCAAAGAGTTAATAGAAGCGATAAACCACGTACAAAACTAGAACTTTTTATTTGATGCTTGAATGTTCCTCTATCTTTATTTTTTGTAGCTCATATATATGGGAGAATTTCTTATTGTCAGAAATTTTTTTATAGTTAATTATTTTTTTGTGATACAGTAGATGGCTAGATTAACTGCTTTTGATTCAAAAGATTATAAGAGGTCTTCTAAGGGTGAGTTAAAACACTTTACTCCTTTAGGTTGTGGTGTAACTTTTGTCGATGCTGATGGATTTTTATGTAGATACAATGAGAAACTAGAGGAGATTTCGCGGGATTTTGGAATGCCTCGGTGCTGTGGCGCATTTTCTCCTAAGGAATATTTTGATGAGATTGGCCCGGGGAAGGCAACTAGAATTAGTTTCGATTTAATGGATTCTGTGGTAGATTATGTAGATTCGGTTTTCGTTTCCTATGTTGTACTTCCACCAAAGGATTATCCGAGAATAAGTGTGGGCGGGTATAGGTCCTCCGAATTAAAAATACCCACATTTGACTTTTTGAGGACCTTATCAAACTATTATGTCTATGTTACAGCATGGCATTATACAGCTGATGCTTCAAATCGAGATGATCAGCTTTTACTCGATGGTTTCAGGGGAAATCAGACCTATGCGTGGGAAGACCTGAGATCGCAAACAGAGTTAAAGGTATATTCTCATGGAGACGAGTGCAATCCATTTATCTCTTTAGCGGATATCTTCGCATTCTTGACGGATAAGAAACTATATGACGAGTATCAAAAGCTTGAACCAGCCTCTGTAGAGAAAGTGTGGTCGAATTACCCCTTTAAAGTAGAGACCCGTTTTTTGGATCATAATGTATTATCCAAGATAAGATGGTACACAGATTCCCAGATAGACTACAGGGAACATTATGCTAAGCCTACAATTTTCCTTTACTCTGAGGGATATAATATGGAGAACATAAAACAGTTTGATGTTTATGCGCATGCAACAAAGTTGGCCTCGGAGAAGAATGGATGCGTAAGGGGGTTTGACCGTGGCCAAGATTCAAAATACGTTAAAGATGGAGACTATTTCTTTTATGCGGGACAAAAAGCCAAAGTTCTTGGAGAAACTCTGAATGATATTTACGATATTACTGTCCTACCACTACGGGAGCTGAGAAAATAATAAAAAAATACTTTCGCTATATCACTATTACAGGACGATTACACTAGTGCCGGTGTGGGACTAGTGCAATTATGGCTAACGCATATTGTTATATAATATTTATGGAGTTTTTTCATAAAATTTTCTGTTTTTTCATGAATTGTTTAAATAAATAGAAATTATCCAGTGGCTCGCATTATAGTTATAATTAAGTTTGAGAATTACTTCGAAGAAAAAAGAGAAATTAGTTTGTTCTTATTAGTTCGTAGTAGTCGTTTTGGGTGATGGTGTGGGATCCCATTACGAACCATCCCCAGTTGGTGCTGTTTTCTTTTCCTTTGAAGGCGTCGAGGTT
>WJIV01000117.1 GCA_014730055.1 Candidatus Bathyarchaeota archaeon | reverse complement strand
GGTTTCTTATTAACATGAAGGTACCTGGAGTCATACATTTCAAATCAGAGAACATTAAGACCCCCAGAGTATCAGCCAAGACCCCGGAGCAGTTAATGGAGCTTGTCGAGGAAAACTACGATACAACCCTGAAAATGCTGATGGAGTTCATAGTGAATCCATCCAAGGTTCTTTTCATAAACGATGTAAGTATCCATTTGCAGCATGGAAGCACGGAAAATATCCTAAATGCGGTTAAACTAGCAGATACCTCAATAATAAACGGGTATATGGGAGAGTTCCTGTCACCAGACCTCGGGACTGGAATATCTGAATTAGAAAACAAACTCATGAGAGATTTAGCAGATAAAATGGACATTGTAATAGATCTAACAGAAAATGAAAGTGACAGAGAATGAATGAGATAAAAAAAGTTTTGAGTATAGCAGGCTCGGACTCAGGAGGAGGGGCAGGTATTCAGGCAGATCTGAAGACTTTCGCGGCTCTTGGGATTCATGGGATGACTGCAATTACGGCAATAACCGCCCAGAACACCATGGGAGTAAAATCCATACAGGGAATAGAACCCACGATCATAGGAGATCAGATTGAGGCTGTTGTACAGGATATTGGTGTGGACGCTGTGAAGATCGGAATGCTTCACAGCTCCGAAGTGATCTTCGCAGTATCAGAGAAGCTAAGAAAATACAATCTAAGGCCAGTCCTAGATCCAGTCATGGTCTCTACCAGCGGCTCGGAGTTGCTCAAGCCAGAAGCTAAAAAAGCACTAATCGAGGAACTCTTGCCCATATCCAGTGTTCTAACACCAAACAGACATGAGGCAGAGATTCTTTCAGGAAGCAAGATCGAGACAGTTGATGACGCCATGGTGGCCGCTAAGAAAATCGCGGCAATGGGACCTGAGTCTGTCCTTGTTAAGGGCGGGCACCTGGAGTCTGGAGAGAAAGCAATCGATATAATGTACAGTGAAGGAGATTTCACGATCCTCGAGGCCAAATATCATGAAAAAGGTTACACCCACGGTACGGGCTGTTGTCTCTCTTCAGCTATAGCTGCAAATATGGCTAAGGGACACAATGTCTTAGATGCTGTACGACTATCCAAGGAGTTCGTGAACAGGTCAATTAGATATGGACTAGATATCGGTAAGGGAATGGGTCCCGCCAACCCTATGTCAATACTTTACGATGAAGCAGAAAAACCACACGTATTAGAGAATGTTCGGGAGGCCATCAAGATTGTTGAAGGCGAACCTAGACTAAGAGAACTTACAGCTGAATGCCAGATGAACATCGGAATGGCACTAAGACATGCTGATAACCATAATGATATCGCTGCTGTTGATGGAAGGCTAACCAAACACATGGAAGGCGTGAGGGCTATGGGCTGTCCAAGATTCGGAGCCAGCAGTCACATTGCCAACACCATACTGGCAGTCAAAGGACATGATCCAACAAAGAGAGCAGGGCTTAACCTCAAGTACTCCGAGGAGATCGTGAAAGCATGCGAGAAGCTTGGACTAACTGTATCATATTATGATAGAAAAGAGGAACCAGAGGAGATCAAAGAGAAAGAGGGAATGACCACAGTCTGGGGGACTCAGGAAGCTGTAAAAAGAGCAGGTAAGACCCCTGACGTAATCTACCACCTCGGTGACTGGGGAAAGGAGCCCATGGTGGTACTGATCGGCCAGACAGCTGTTGAGGTAGCAGGCTGGGCAGTAAACATAGCTGAGGAAATGAACAAATAATGAAATTCAGCGACGAGCTTAAGCAAGAGAACATTGAACTATGGAAAACCGTACTGAGGCACCCTTTCATCAAGGAACTTGGGGAGGGAACTCTACCCATGGACAAATTCACTTATTATATAAAGCAGGATTATCTATACCTTGAAGAATTCGCCAGATGCATCGGGCTTGCAGCATCAAAAGCAGGAAACATTGATTCGATGCGAGCTTGGGCAGAGAAGATGGCTGGATGTTTAAGATACGAGACAGAGATGTTAGAGGACTTATCAGCGAAGCTTAATCTTCCAAAAGAAGAGATCAGTGATGCAGAATTTTCACCAACAAACAGGGCCTATACAAACCAACTACTCAAAGTAGCTTATTCAGGAACTATTGGTGAGAACATAGCAGCCCTCCTACCTTGTATGTGGACGTACCAAGACGTTGGCGAAGTGGTCAAACATATAACACAGGTACACATACATCCTCTATACGAGGAGTGGTGCCAAGCATATAGCGCTCCCGAATACGTAAACCTCGTGAAGACCTATATCGACTCCCTAAACAGCTACGCTTCCAGAGCGGGAGACTCCCAGAAAGATCTAATGAAAAAACATTTCGCTCTCAGCCTTAAATATGAGTTCATGTTCTGGGAAATGTCCTACAACATGGAAAAATGGCCCTTATAAGATAGAATCTCATATGCAGGCTATTTCTGCGATAACCTTTTGATCTTCACAAATTTTACCTGTGAAGGTTTTTAACATCTAATCCAAATCCCTAAACATGCCACGTATCAAATTCATCACCATCGAGACCCTTCTAGAGATGATGGAAAACAAAGATGAATTCAAGCTAGTTGAAGCCCTATCCGAAGGGGCATATAATCATGGTCACATACCCGGAGCGATAAACATTCCACCTAGTAGGATTGAATCAGAGGCTGAGCAATACCTCAATAAAGATGACAAAATTGTGATATACTGTGCCAGTTATACATGTGAATCTAGTACGAAAGCCACTGAAAAACTACTGGACATGGGGTACGAGAACACTGTAGACTTTAAAGCTGGAAAGTTAGGGTGGAGGAGAGCGGGATTCAACCTAGATAGAACTGTATGAGGAAATAAAAATGAGTAAAAATGAAAAAGGTCTAGAAACTATCACTCTCGGTGGAGGGTGCTTTTGGTGCACCGAGGCGGTTTTTAGCCTAGTTGATGGCGTAGAAGAAGTGGTTCCTGGCTATTCAGGGGGCGATGTAGAAAACCCTACTTATGAGCAGATCTCAACGGGACAGACAGGCCATGCAGAGGTAGTACAGGTAGTTTTTGATCCGAATGAGGTTTCCTTGGATAAGATTCTTGAAGTATACTTTGAGTCACATGATCCAACTACACTGAACCGGCAGGGGCCAGATGTAGGTCCTCAGTATCGTTCAATT
>WJIV01000116.1 GCA_014730055.1 Candidatus Bathyarchaeota archaeon | reverse complement strand
TATCATAAGTGGGTGCCTGGCCTCAAAATCAATGTTTCTTACATCGAAGTATCCTCTCTTAGCGCAAAGGGCCAAATACCCAAACTCTATGGTTTTTGGCTGTAAACCCTTCCATACGGCCCTGAAGTTAGTGCCTTCCTCAAGAGCAAAGCTTTTCGGAAGTCTATCGCTTACAGTAACAAGCCCGGGACCCCCCTCTATCTCGACGGTTACCCGGTCGCTAACTTTGTCATCTACATTAACTTTGATATCCTTCCCTACTCTCTCTGCCATTTTTACTGTAGGCATACCTATGAGAACGCCTAATGCGAGAAAGATAACTGGAGCAAGCCCAACTGTGATTAAAATAAGATTTCCGAGAAACATACCCATAACTATGAAGACGACAGCGGTAACCACCAGCTCAAGGGTGTCTCGCGTTAGACTTGGTTTACTCACCTTTTTCCTATGAACTCCTTGGGAACCTCAATCTGTTCGAGAATCTCGTTTAGGACCGCCTCGACGCTAAAACTTCCCTCTAAGACATATTCCATCTTCATCATTATCCTGTGTCCCAGAGCATCGTGTACGAAAATCTTAACGTCATCAGGTGTAACGAACCCCCTACCGGTCATAGCTGCATGTGACCTCGCCACTTTGAGCAAAGCTAATCCTCCTCGGGGGCTTGCACCAACCTCAACAACTGGATGCCTCCTTGTGCCCCTTACAATCTGGCTTATATAATCAACTATCTTGTCGTCAACGTAAATACGCTCTTCTATGTATCTCTGTAATGCCCGGAAGGTCGCATCATTGGTCACTGGCTGGATAAGGCTAGTAGGATCATCCTGCTTCCAGTATATCCTTCTCTTCATGATAAGGCTCTCCTGTGCCAAGGTCTCCACGTAACCCATGTTCATCTTTAACAGGAATCTGTCCATCTGCGCCTCCGGTAGAGGATAGGTTCCCTCCATCTCTATGGGGTTCTGAGTGGCAATTACAAAGAACGGCTCTGCAAGCTTGTGAGTCTCCCCTTCGATGGTAACCTGCCTTTCTTCCATAGCCTCAAGCAGCCCTGCCTGGGTCTTCGGGGGAGCACGGTTTATCTCGTCCGCCAGCAATACGTTTGTGAATATCGGACCTCTCTCAAGGACAAAACGACTCTGTTGTACTCGCCATACACGGGTCCCAAGAATATCGGCTGGCATAAGGTCTGGTGTAAACTGAACTCTGCTCCAGTGGCAACCAGTTATCCGGGAATACAGTTTAGCCAGCAATGTCTTACCAAGCCCTGGGTAGTCCTCAAACAAGACGTGCCCGTTAGCAAGACTGGCTGCAACAAGTTTTCTTAAAACCATTCGTTTTCCTACATATACCTTTCCTAGTCCATCTAGTACCGCGTTACTTACCGCTCTTACTTTGTCAACATGCATTGATTGCAATTTTAAGCCTCCACATTAATCGCTTGAACCTGTTCTTGAGGGGGATTATCGTTTACCAGCCCACCTAAACCGAGGGAATTGATCTTTTCAACGGTTCTCGCTAATAATTTTACCCTCCTCTCCTTGTTTTCTTCCTCTATTTTCTCAGCGGTACCCCTCTTTGCGAGACTGGGGGCTTTCTGATCCTCATAGTTTATTACCTCTCTAAGGACTATGGCCATTTCCTGCTCGCTGGCCCTGTTCTCATTAAGGAACATGAACAATTTAACAAGGAGCATATCCTTCTTTCCTTTCTCAACGAATTGACTGATAATATCTGTAAAATCCTCAAGAGATTTTCCCTTTGTAGTGCTTCTATCCTGGATATGTTTCGCCCATGGGCCAATTTCTGTGGGCCTCATTATGGATTCACTCATACCACGACGCATAATTGTAAAGATAAGGGCACCCAGGATAACAACTCCTGTCCACTCTACATAAGGGCTGAGTTGCTGGATAACCGGTGAGACCTGTGTCATCCTCCCACTGAGGAAGTTAAAATATAGTGTTCCTATCAGGCTTGTCGCCAGAATAAAGGATGTATTCGAGGCTATGGCTCCTATCTGCGCGAGGTAGGGATTCCGGCTATCTCTGAATATCCCGATTAAAGTGATCACTGATGCTGCTATAAACCCCCAGTTAATCATGTCTCTGATCAGTAATACATCATCGGGTATGGGAACACCGGGTTGAGTCATATACAGATTGACCAACTGAACCATTATTTGACCAAGGATAAACGTCAAGGCAGCCCCCGACACTATCCTTATAAAAGGCTGCCCTCTAATATCCGAAATTGCTTTCAGTAAATTGTACAAGAAAAACGCCGAAAACCCACCGAATACGAGATACCCGGCGTAATTACTCGGGCTACTAATTGGTTGGAGTATCATGAAAAGGGCTATGATAGCCATAAATCCCCCGCTATAGAACCCGAAAACTAGTACCTGGTTAAGCCTTCCTTCGAATAGAATACTTAGCAGTGTTCCGATAAAGAAAAGGGTGACACCTCCCAGTATCGGAAGGAGTATTACACTGATGCTAACATTTCCCAGACTCTCAGGCATGTAAGGTAGAAATACCCCAAAATCGCCAACAGTATAGGGAGTTGCGAAACTGAGGACTCCTAAGATTACTGCAACGAAGATATACAGTGCAGTTGATCTAATCAGTCTACTCCTGTTTTCCTCGTTCATCTTTGATCAGCTCTATTATTAAATCAATGGTGGCGTTCGTTCGCTTAAAGTCCTCCTGAGTTACTTTGAAATTACTGTACATGGCCACCTCGTAGCTTGTTATAAGGTCCTCAAGTGCAAGATATGCATTAGATGGCACCTTATCCATTAAGAGGTTCTCGAACTCTCTGGGAGTCATGCTATCATCTATGTCAGGGTATTTTCTTTGCATTGAGACATAGAATCTGTGGAAGAGCTTAACGACTCCTTCCTCATAGCTCCCATAATCTAATGGTAGGCCGTCTTCATAACCTATCCTGGGATTAGGATCGGGTAATATTACCCTGGGTTCTATGAACTCTTCCTCTTCCATTCTCTTACTTCTTCTGGATGCGTATAAACCGACTCCTATTGCTCCGCTTAGAGCGATTATGATGTTCTGAGGAAATCCAAGCAGTAATGAAATAATATTATTGGGAGAAGGTGGGGGTACCAGTACGCTAACTGTCATCTCAGTCTTTGAGCCTACGTAGTAGTCGGTTCCCTTCATTTCAAGTGTCATATTTTCCTGCCCGTTCTCAGGGAAAATGGCGGTATAAGCGACCCTACCCTTTTCATCGCTTCTCAGATCATACGTATTGTCAGCATAATTAATGGATAATGATGCGTTTGATAAGGGCTCACCGGTTGATGAGTCTATTACCTGCCCCTTATATGTGATATTTCGACCCTCATACACTCTTCTTGGTCCGGTGATGCTTACCTGAGTCTCAGCCATTATCCTAATCGGCGGATCACTGAATGACTCCTTATACCACTGGTTCTCCAGGGCGTGCGCAATTAGATTATAGTCACCAACCTCAATTTCAGGAGTAGCGTCACATGTCACATTAAAGAGCCCATCCTGAACTATATCCACACCTACTATCAGGCCAGTCTCGTTCTCATCAGTCTTGTCTTTCTTTAATATTATCTCGACTTGAAGGTCCGATACACCAGTGCCATTTTCCACTTTGACCGTCCCCCAAACATTAAACTGCTTTCCTTTCAGAGCTACCGGATCATTACCTGTAATGTTGGTGTATGTTTCCTCCCTTGTGATATTGACATCTCCCTCCATGTAGTGCTTGGGTGAGGCATCGAAAGTAATCCAGCCAAGGTCCTCAAACTCGACCTCAGCCCAAAGATATGCCTGTTGAGGCATTACATACTGTAATTCAGCGGAAGGGTCCACGGTGTATCCAACGACTGCCCTTGCTGGGAGGCCTATGCTTCGTGCCAGTAAGACAAAAGCCGAGTTAAAATGACTGCCAATTCCCTCTCTCGAATTGAACAGGAACCATTTTACTGGATCAATACCGGGAGGAGCTGGGTCAAATTCCTTGTTCCATTCATACCTCTCAAGGAGGTATTCTGCAATAGCCTGATATTTCTCATAGTCACTTGTCTTTCCTTCAGTTATTGTCTCTGCTCGTCTTCTAAAATCGGTCTCAAGATCTTCGGATATCCTGAGATTTTCCTCCTTTTCAATTGGTTTGGAGTTTCTTAAGACCGCTTCACTGAAGATATACTGCCTCCAGCTTACCCAGTAAGGGTCGTCGTAAAGCTCACTGGACCAATAGGATATTAGCTCCGGATAGTAAGTTAAGCTTGAATTAAATTCGACGTGGAATGTATTTTGGGCAACTAAAATATAGCTACTAAGATCAACTAATGGCTCCACATAGAATTCTACAGGTGATGCTGAGGAATATCGAGTTATATTGCTTGTCATATATTGACCTTCATAGAGTATACCCTCAGGGTTTTTTGGTGGAATCCAGGTACCGCTACTATAATTGCTGCATGGGTACCTTCGGAGATACTTAGTCTTAGGAGCGAGTTTTATCATTAATATTGGACCTAATTCATGAGGCTCAGACCCGCCGACCTCAACTTCTTCGTCGCTCCTGCTCATAGCTCCGGGTGACATCATAGTGTTGACTGGCCCAGGTTTGTCTTCATCTAGGTCAAGTTCTGTGATATCGCCAAGTATGTTAATTGCTGTTGATAACATTCCAACACTCAAGGCTAAGACTGTTATCAGCAGGGCGAGACGGCCATAATTCTTCAATCTGATCGAATAACATCGTTTCAAACGTTTTATTCTTTTATGTTTTAGAGAGGCATTTTTATGGCTTCTCTGCCTTATTGTCGCAATAAGTTGTCACATTACTTGATACTTGCCTCGAAATTTTGCAGGGTATAAGCATTCAAAATTATACTCTCCGCTCAAGTTATTTACAATATATTAGAGTAACATCCCATAAACCATTTAGGGATAAAACTTGACTTCTTTACCATGTGGACTGTTAAATCGGAGTCAGGTAAACTTAATGCTGTTCTAGTTCAGGATTCAACTGAGCAGTTATGGACGAAAAAAATTCCATTTGAGGGTATAGAATCAAGTACACATTATATTGCGAGAGACCCACATGCCCAGATGAATCCAGGGCACAAACAGTGGCTGGAGTTAACAAGTATCCTTCAGGAAGAGGGTGTTAGGGTTTTTGAGGTTAAGGATATACTAAGAAAAGTCGTTGAGGAATCCAATATTGATGAGCGCCGGGAGATCATCGAGAAAGTATGGAAGGGAATGCCTGTAAAGCCTGATCCAGATGATTTAACTGTCGATACCCTATTTTGGGGATTTCCACCGAAGCCATATTATGATGAAAAGGCTGACAAGGTGATTCTTCCCGATCATAGAAGGGTAGCCTGGACTTACACCAGGGATACTAGCTTCACTACCCAGGTTGGTAGCGTTATCTGTAACATGAGAAGATATAGCAGAAGATATGAACCCAGAGTTGTAAAACTATGCTACGAATATGACAAAGTCCTAAGCCAAAAAATGAAAATAATTTATGATGCCAATGAAGCAAAAGGTGTTTACAGCGAGCCTCCATGTGTTGAGGGTGGGGATACACAAATCATAGATGAGGAGACTATCGCAATAGGCGTAGGGCAACGCTCAACAGTTACTGGTGCAAAAATTGCAGCTGAAAAATTCTTCGAAGCAGACAGTGAAAGAGAACTAAAGTATATTTGCGTCGTAAAGCTTGCTGACCACCCAGCTGTCGACTATATGCACCTAGATGTAACAATCAACTACCCTGATAAAGGAAAAGCATTGCTTATGCCATATGTGTATGAATCTGAATTACTGGATGATTATCCTCCAAAGAAGCTACTACTCAAGACACTTGAAGCTGTAAGGTCTCAGAGTGAGGCCCATGGAAGACCGATGGGGCCTCTTGCCCATCCAGATGATTTTGCAGAATTAGGCATCACCGCTATTTACGTTAGAGGTAAGAATAATAAGCCCAAGCTGTTAAGGACCGAGAAGAGTTTTCTTGACTTCCTAATTAGAGAGGAAAAAGTTGAGAGAGACGGAATAATTTATGTTGGTGGGAGGCCGAGAAAGGAGAATGATGTTGAGCATCTTCTAGATGCGATGATGGAGCAAAGTAGAGG
>WJIV01000019.1 GCA_014730055.1 Candidatus Bathyarchaeota archaeon | reverse complement strand
TGATAGTAACATAAGCCATATTAAGTGGATGGAGTGGATAGAGCAGAAGCTTGACACGAAGATACCCTTCCCTGTTATTGCTGATTACATGGGAAGAGTCTCAGAGGAGCTTGAGCTACTTAAGGAAGAATCATCAACAGCTACGATTAGAGCAGGCTATATAGTGAATCCTGATAGTAAAATCAGAGCGTTATTGTTCTATCCCTTAGAAATGGGAAGAAATAAGAACGAGATATTAAGAATGCTTACCGCCTTCCAAGTTGGAGAAGAACATGATGATGCTATAAGTGCGAATTGGCCAAACTACGAGGTTGTTGGTGAGGACATCATCGTACCACCGCCAGGAATTCAAGATGAGGCTATGAAGAGATGCGAAAAATATGAGTGTTTAGATTGGTGGTTATGCCTTAAAAAGCACCAGATGATGATATAGAGAAAGCCAGAGGTTTCTTGGAGAAAGCAGCAAAGAAGCCTGCTAAAGTCTAATTTTTCTAAAATTTTAATTTTCACGAATCGTAGTTATTCAACTACAATCAAAGTTAAGGTAGATTTTACGTCATTAAATTTTCTAATCTTATTGAAGACCATATCATTAAGTTCCTCGGTTGTATCCGCATCAACTACAGCAACCAGATCGTATACTCCATAGACAACACTACACTCTCTCACACCTTCAAGTTTTTCAATAGCTTCTTTGATCTCATCTTCCGAGCCTAATTCAGTACTAATGGTAATATAAGCCGTAACCAAAGTTTCTCACTTAATTATAAAATATCTAAGAGTATATAAATCCATAAATAAGGTTAGTAAGAAATATCAAATTTAAATGTGGAAATGATTTTTTCGAGATTGTCTGTTTATATCGTCTGATGAATAAAACTATTCTATGGAAGACCTTGAAGATAAAGCTCTGAAGATCTTTAATGCGATGTTCAATGACCAAGAGACAGTTGAAATTGAAGGGGATACTTATTACTTTGATAGAACACCGCAGTTAGGATTAAAGTTGATAAGAATTTCGGATTATAAATTTCTCGAGCAAAACCCGGAGAAGGATTCTTCTTGGGGGGAGAAAGCCAGAGAAGGTCATAAGATAATGTGGATTCTAAAAGATGGAGACTATATAGCTCAAGTCTATGAGGGGGAGTTCCATGACTGGGGTTAATCGATTGACAAAATAATTTATACTGGTTATACATGATAAGCTGTTCATTTAGTCAATCATGTTGAAAACTCTTAATTTTCTATACAGCTACTAGAATACAATGATAAGGAAACAATCATTTGGGAAAACAGGTCATATGAGCACTGCCACTATATTTGGCGGAGCCGCAATTGGTAGAGTTACTCAAGAAGAAGCGGATAAAATCCTAGAAATATTGTTGGAGTATGGAGTAAATCATATAGACACAGCAGCAAGCTATGGAGACTCTGAGCTCCGTATAGGTCCTTGGATGGAAAACCATCGTAACAAATTCTTCCTCGCTACAAAAACCGGCAAACGAACATATAAAGAAGCAAAAATTGAGATTGAGAAATCACTAGAGCGTTTAAGAGTGGAAAAAGTTGACCTCTTACAACTGCATAATCTGGTTCATCCAGATGACTGGGACATAGCTATGGGTAAGAATGGGGCACTGGAAGCCGCTATTGAAGCAAAGGAGCAGGGATTGACGAGATATTTGGGTGTTACTGGTCATGGTTTACTTGTTGCTGCTATGCACAGGCGCAGTTTGAAGCGTTTTCCTTTCGACTCTGTGTTATTACCGTGGAACTATGTCCTCTCTAAAGAAGGGCGTTATGCGTTGGACTTTGCTTCATTAGTTGAAGAATGCAGGGAAAGGGGAATAGCTGTTCAGACGATAAAGTCCGTTACTAAGGGCCCTTGGTGTCAAAAGGAGCATAAATTTGGCACTTGGTATGAACCTTTAGACGAAAAGGAAGACATAGATAGAGCCGTCTCATGGATACTTGGGCAAGGATATATATTTCTAAACACTGCAGCTGATACCAAATTGTTACCTAAGATACTTGATAGTGCAAACCGTTTCAAGGATAAGCCTTCGAACGAATCCATGGAGCTGATGGTGAAAGAGCGTAAAATGACAAGGTTATTTGTTTCTTAATTCTATTTTGTAATAATTTGACAAACTCATACCCCCCACATCGTATTCCATATGGAATATTTATGCCAAAAAGATATAAATTAAGGAATAAGGGAAGTGGGTAAAAGGAGTGAAATAAATGAGTTTAAAAATTGAAGATTGGGGAACTTTCGAAGGAATAGGAAAAGGTTATGCATTCGAATTAGATGGAAAGTTCTTTTCAGTCTTGGAGACCAAGGTGGGTTCTTACAGGGGTAATCATATACACCCAAATAGACAGCACACACTTTTACTTTCGGGTAAAGCAGATTATGTCCTCATTGAAGATGGTGTTGAGAAGACCATACCTCTGAAGATAGGTGAGGTTACTATTGTTGAAGCTGGTATACCGCATATTATGGTAATTCATGAAGATATAACAACCTTTGAGTGGTGGGATGGTGATTTTATATCCGAACCATCGAAAGAACTTTTCAGAACTTATTCGGAAGGTAAACTTGGGCCAGAAGATTACAAGGTAGAAAGTGACACCTCCAAGATCTAAATATTTTTGATTAACTGATAACTAATAGGGAACTTGCATGAACCCCATCTTTATCTACCCATAAAAAAGTGCTAATTTAAAGCTGTATAAAGACTCCTTCGAGATGGCTTAATAAATATTCAAATTTTGTTCTGAAAACATAAAAAAAGATCTTCTTTACTTTGCGGTTTTGCTAAAGTAGTAAAAGATCCCAAGGAGGGCAATAATGCCACCGATGAAAATCACATAACCCAAAGTCTGACTTATCGGCGCAGCAACTTGTCTGGCAACTCTAAATATTATCATTTTTACATCTCTTTTTAGGATACTTTATATCCTATGTAAAACTAGTTCAATCCGACTCTGGATCAAAAAAGAAATACAATATCTAATTCGTATCCTAGTTAATAAGGAAATGCTTTTTCTAAGATGTAATTTTTTTTAAAAGATCTTTTTGGTTTTTTGTAAACTGATAAGGGTTTATATCTCTATGGTAATTTATATCCCTTGTTCTATGATCAGTGTTTGAATTGAAAAAGGGTTGGACAGTTGTTATCGAGGCTTTGAGTTGGGTTGAGCTTAAGAGGATTAATGAGGACTCCGCCCTTATTAGGACTGTAAATCAACTTGGTATTAATGAAGTTGACGTGATAGATGAAGCCAAGTATCTTATTCATGAAGTATTGATGCGAAAGAATGTTTTAGATTACCTGATTGAAAGTTCTCTTTCTCCTAATGGGTTGAAAGATCTAGAGCTAGGTGTTAGAAGTTTCCTAAGATTATACACTTACATGTTTCATTTTCATGGAAGATCCTTTGAAGAGATCTACGAGCTTGAGAGACATGTAAGATACTTACTAGGGGAAAAAGCACTTGAACCAGTTGAGGATGCTATTGTCATCATTCCGCATCTTAAAATCCCCTGGAATGAGCTTCCGAGGCTTGAGGAATTAGCTTTCAAATACTATCACCCTGAATGGTATATCGAGTATCTACGAAAATATTTCGAGGATCAAATGGTGGTTAAAATAATAGAACCTGTAGAGATCCCCAAATATATTCGGATAAATACATTGAAGGCTGATAGAAATGTACTCAATATCTTATATAAGCAAGGCTATCAGTTTAGCAAGGTAGAAGGTATAAATAATTTATACCAGGTTCTTGATAATCCGGAAGAAATAGTAAGAACAAGCTCATATCAAAGGGGAGAATTGATTTTCCAGGACAAAGCAAGTGCCCTCGTCGGTGAAGTCTCCTCACCAAATTTCGATGATTTAGTACTGGATATTTGCGCTGCTCCTGGAATTAAAACCAGTCATATTGCACAGCTAATGAATAAC
>WJIV01000115.1 GCA_014730055.1 Candidatus Bathyarchaeota archaeon | reverse complement strand
TTCCTATACTCACATCTTTCACCTAGAATAATATTAAACATGGTCGAACGAAGATAAGATTTTAGATCGAGAACCTTTGACGTCTTTCCCATTCACCTTCTATAGCGATCTCATATCCACACTTCTTGCAGTGGTTCTCCTTATCTATATCCCATCCCGAGATTTTGTAGCCGCTTCTGCGTATTACATGATTATCGCAGTTGGGACATATAGTATCCTCATAACCAGCACCTCGGACATTTCCCACAAAAACATACCTAAGACCTTCCTCAAGGGCAACCTTCCTGGCCTTAACGAGGGTCTCCACTGGTGTTGGTGGTTTGTCCTTGAACTTGTACATGGGGTAAAACCTGCTAAGATGAAGCGGTACATCGGGTCCCATGTGCTCCATGATGTAACTCGCCATCTCCCGGGTCTCCTCGATCTTATCATTGGTCCCCGGAATTATAAGGAAGGTCACTTCAATGTGGACTCCGTTATCATTCATATAGACGGTCGCATCCAGAACGTCCTGGAGCTCCCCACTACAATGCTCCCTATAGAACTCGCTCCTGAAAGCCTTCCAGTCGACATTGGCAGCGTCTATTACATCTACAACCTCCTCAAGCGCCTTGATGCTAACGTAGCCATTGGTTACGAGAACATTCTTTATACCCTCTTCATGAGCGAGTCGGGACACATCTTCCACATAGTTAAGGTTGATTAAGGGCTCATTGTAGGTATACGCGATACTTTTACAGTGGTTATCTTTGGCAGCCTCCACGACCTCCTCCGGCTCCATGTATTTCGTGTTTCCATCCTCGATTTTTCCTGTGCTTAGATGCCAGTTCTGACACCAGGGACATGTGAAACTGCAACCCACGCTGCTTATGCTCAAAGCCAGGCTACCAGGGTGGAAGTGAGCGAGGGGCTTTTTCTCTATTGGATCCACGGCGAAGGCGCTGATTTCACCATAAGTAAGGCTGATGATCCTACCTTCCTCATGAACTTTCGTTCCACAGAACCCCTTCTTACCTGGTTTGAGTGTGCACATCCTTGGGCAGATTGTGCAACGTAGGGTATCCTCGTCTAAACGATCTACGAACCTCGACTCTTTGTTCATCATGGAATTGTTTGTGACACCTTTTATTAACCATGTCCCTAACCCTTCAATAAGTCCCGTGCAAGATATCTAGTGGTGTGGAGCTTGAGGTCAGGTAGAGATGATATACTGGATAGCGAGGGTGTCCAGAGAGCACTACCAAGATACGCTGATGTCGTTCGTAAAAAGAAATTCTCAAAGTATCTCATCTCAAAGAGTATGCCAGTCCAGTTTAATATCGATGAGCCAGAGGAAAACCTTTGGGAAAAACATGATTACCTTCTAAATCATTTTAATGAAGAAGTAGAGAAAATCGATAAAAAATCGGAGAGACTGAAAAACGTCAGCACCTCATTCCTTGAGCTTAAGGCCAGATTGGGCTACAGAATAATGTCATCTTGCAGATTTTGTGAGAGAGAATGCCTGGTCGACAGGCTTAGTGAAGCGGCAGGATACTGCGGTGCTGGAAGGCAGTTTTCACTATACTCAGCATTCCCTCACCTAGGAGAAGAGCCTGAGCTGGTTCCGAGTGGGACGGTGTTCACTGGAGGTTGCACAATAAGGTGCATCCACTGCCAGAACTGGGATATAAGTCAATGGAAGTCCTCGGGTAGGACCGTGGACCCCAAGATGATGGCTATCCAGGTAGAAGAGTTGGCTAATCGAGGATGTAAGAACATCAACATGGTTGGGGGAGACCCAACGCCTGTAACCTGGCAGTGGATAGAGACAATGACAAAGGTCGACAGAAACCTCGCCACCATATGGAACAGTAACAGCTACTACAGCGAAGAGACAAGCAAACTGCTGGCAGGCTTCATAGATCTCTACCTACTGGACTTTAAATACGGGAACAATAAATGCGCGGAAGAGATAAGCGATGCCCCGGGATACTGGAAAGCTGCGACAAGAAACCACCTGATGGCTGATAAACATGGGGAGATTATAATCAGGGTTCTTGTCTTACCCGGGCACAATGAATGCTGCACCAGACCGATTCTTCAGTGGATCTATGATAATCTAGGACCTTGGGCAAGGATCAATCTTATGTTCCAGTATCGCCCGGAATGGAGGGCAAGGGAGAGAAAAGAACTAAGCCGCAGACTAACAGGAGCGGAAATTAGAGAAGCAAAGCAAATGGCCACTGATATCGGACTCAGAAACCTAGTCAGAGGTTAAAATGGCCAATATACAGATGTAAGATCTTAAAGAAAAGTAGAAAAATTACAATCACGTTTAATTGAGACATGGTAACTTTACTTACTGAAAGGCTTAGGCTGCGCGAGTTTATAATGGATGATTTAAATGAAGTTCATAAATATGCATGTGATCCCGAGGTAAGTAAATACATGGACTGGGGTCCTAATACCTTAAATGAGACAGCAGTTTTCATTAAGGGCGCTGTGGATTCTAGGAGGAAAAACCCTAGAATAAAATTCGAGCTCGCAGTTGACCACCCACTCAACGGGCTTATTGGAGGTTGTGGAATCTACGTTAATAGCGTGGATAATAAGATCGCTGAGATAGGTTACTGTTTAAACCGGAGTTACTGGGGTAAGGGTTACGGTACAGAAGTAGCTGCTTCTTTGATCGAGTTTGGTTTCAAGGACCTGAAGATGCATAGGATAGTGGCGATGTGTGATCCTAAGAATATCGGAAGCTGGAAAATAATGGAAAAGAACGGTATGATAAGAGAAGGCGTTTTAAGAGAAAACAAGATAATCCGAGGAAACTGGCGTGACAGTTATATCTATAGCATATTAGAACATGAATGGCAGTTAGACTAAATACCAAGGCTCCTTAGATTTAGCATGATGAAGCATATTGACGAGGCCATAAAGGAGTTCAACAAGTATAGGGATCCACTTATCGTTGGTAAACTGCTTGAGCAAGATCAGGAT
>WJIV01000114.1 GCA_014730055.1 Candidatus Bathyarchaeota archaeon | reverse complement strand
TGGTAGTACAGGTCTAGCTGTGGCTTACATCACTTTAATCAATTATAATGGTAAAAGAGAGGTCTTGGGGATACTTAAAGATGTTACTCAAAGGAGAATGAGGGAAGAGGAGTTCGAGAATATCTTCAGGTCATCTCCAGATGGTATAATGCACTTAGATATTGATGGCAAAGTAAAGTCAATAAACGATAAGGCGTTGAGCATATTTGAATTAAATAGCGAGGGTATCGTTGGAGAAAATATTCTAGATTTTGAATATTTGCTAAAAGATCAAAATGTATCTGTATATGATATATATGAAAAGGTTGTTGAAGGAAAAAAAATCAAGCCATTCGAATTTCAACTCCAATTAAGCAGAGGAATCCGTTATATAGAGATGACAGCCAGTCTTCTCACTGTAAACAATGAGAAGCTTGGAATATTACTTGTTATCAGAGACGTCACTCGAGAAAAAGAAATTGAGTTAGAGCGGGTGAAATATACGGAGAACTTAGAGGAACTTGTTAACGAGCGTACAAGGCAGATAGTCGATGCAGAAAAGATGGCTGCAGTGGGTAAGATGTCCTCAATGATAGCACATGACCTTAAGGGCCCGCTCCAAGTGATTAATAATTCCTTACATTTATTGAAGAGATATCCACAAAACTCTCAAACCTACATTGAGTACATCTCTGACTCTGTCCAGCGCTGTAATGAGATGTTATCAGAATTATCCACTAGTGTAAAACAAAGTCCACTTAATAAGGAGAAAATTTCGATTGCGGATATTATTAATGATTCTGTTAAACAGTTAGATTTGATAGAAAAAATTGAGTATGAAATGAATATAAACATGAATCCATCCATGTACCTTGATAAATCCAAGCTTAGAAGGGTTTTCGATAATTTGTTAAAGAACGCGGTAGAGGCAATGCCAGAGGGCGGTAAAATTAAAATTAATACAAATAAAAAAGGCAATGACATATCTATAGAAATAATTGATACAGGCGTAGGCATACCCGAAGAAAAGATAGATAAACTATTCAAACCATTTAACACAACAAAATCAAAAGGTATGGGATTAGGTCTAGTTTTTTGTAAGAATACTATAGAATCACATGGTGGAGAAATAGCAATATTGTCTGAACGAAACAAAGGAACTAAGATCATGATAACTATGCCACTTGAAAACAAGTTAGATGATGAAAACTACGTCTCAGAGTCATTAAAAATAAATGATACTCTAACTGGATGAGAATAACTATATAATATTAAAATTTATTTTATAACCTAAAAAGGAAAAGTATTTAATATATCGGTTATAATAGATACAAAAGGCTGATAATATTGAGTAAAAACAATATTTTAAGATCATTTCTAATACTGATAAAATCCCGAAAGGAAATAATATTCGGTATAACATGGTCTACTTCCCTGGCAACTGTAATTGCAGGTAGAGGGTTCCCACCTATATATGAATCAGTACTCTCTATATTTGCAACTGCAATGCTGTTCTCTTCAGTGTATATCTATAATGACATAATTGATAGAGAAATGGATGCCTATTCTGATAAAGAAAAGAAAAAAGGAAGACCCATAGCGTATGATCAGGTCACGGTAAAAACAGCGTATACTTTTATGATAGTTACTGGCTTGCTCGGCTTGGTGACATCCTATGTGATTAGTATGTCAAATTTACTGGTAGCAGTATCATTCTACATTGTATTCATCCTATACTCGTACCCACCTGTAAGATTCAAAAAGATGTATATAATTAAAAACGTCGTAACAGCTGCTACGATCCCAACTGCCTTGTTAATGGGTGGGACCGCGGTCAAAGGTTACTTTGCTCCAAACATACTCTTTATCACTGGTTTAACTTATGTTTTCATGTTTCTCATATTGCCAGCGGGAGCTGACTGCCTAGATATTGAAGAAGACAGGGCGTTTAGTATTAAGACTATTGGAGGGACTCTGAGCTGGAGACAAAACATCATGCTATTTGATGCAGGTATCCTTATACTAATAATAGTCATGGCTTTAACCTATCAGAGATTTACCTTCAGTTACCTTGCACCATTACTGATAACCGGTTTTGGAATACCCTTACTTCTATACAGTACTAAACTGATGAGGGAAGATGGAATAACCGCTGCATACAAACTGAGACCTGCTGCCTATTCATACCTTATGCTAGTCCCGTTATTCATAGCACTGGGATCGGTTTTCTGACTTTTCCAATTTTAAATAATATATTAAAATGAGTATTGAGAAAAACTTACTGCAACAGTGGGCACATAATGTGTGAATACACCTACACCTGGGGCTTCCAGTGCTCATTGGATACCTTTTCCATGATGAGATTAGATTTTAGTGAAACCCGAACCAACTGCCATATTATTTTATATACATATATTGAAAAATACTCCCGTTAGAGGCCTTATTTATTGACACGGATGGAGTACGAGACCAGGCTCTACAAGGAGGGTGATGAGGAAGGGATCATCCCGCTTCTTGAACTTGTATTCGATTCCTGGCCAAGGTTTGACCTTAGCTGCTCTAAGCGTGAGCACTGGATCTGGAAGTTCGTTGATACCCCCACGGGTTTAAACGAGGTATTCGTAGCTGAGACACCCGATGGGGAGATCATAGGAGCATCC
>WJIV01000113.1 GCA_014730055.1 Candidatus Bathyarchaeota archaeon | reverse complement strand
GAATACCTATGAACGATCCCACCATTCCCCCTATCTTGAGGATTTCTATAATAGTAAAATTTCTCGTAATCACCATAATAAATACCAGGACTAAACCTATGGAAAGCCCAAATACCTTAACCAACAATCCCATAAGGTAAGGATCTGTCAACAGAGGGACCGTTATCTCCCAGGATAAGAGAAATTCTCCTCCTTCTCCATCAAAGGACTCAGACATAGAAATTCACCTAAACTGGCAATACCACACTAGAATATCAATTTATCTAGAAACTTAGAGGGGAAACTATCGTGATTTTTGAATGTTACCAAAATAATCGATACTTAAACCTAGTTCTATTTTCTGAATATATATTGGTGATAATAGTTACCATTTTTATATTGCTCAACTTAGCCGCTTTTCTTTGGAAACTTCCCTAGTTTTACATGATTTAGTTAAATTAGATTGAATCGAATTCTCCAAACTGGTAGTGAAGTCTCTCTGGTGAAGAGTTCTTGAATTCTTCTAAGCTTTCGATATCTTTGTACACCCTATAATATATTAGGGGTCTTCTACGGCTGTCTATGAATCCATATTTCCCTAGTAGCTTTTCGTAGGGGTGCCTGGATACTACTGTGAAGTATATGGCATTAACTTCCTTGTCCGTAAAATATTTCTCAGCATGCCTCACCAGTGCTTCTGCTACATTGTCTCTCCCAGTTAGAACCAATAGTTCCATAATGTAACCAACTGGGTGTTCTGGATACCTCCATGTCACGCATATTACTATATAGCCGAGGAGCTCGCCGTCTTCCTCTGCCGTGAATACTTTGTAGCTACCTCCACGCGGATCACAGTACCTCCAGTTGAGGTGTTCAACTGATTTCTCCAGGATGAAATCGTAGTCATTCTTTATCTTCTCCCAGAAAGGCTGTATCTTCTCATCAAAGCGGGATACTAATTTTATTTGAAACCCTGTTTCTGGCTTACTTCTTTTCTTAAATATCCTCGTAAGCCTGTTCAGGAACTTTGTAATATATAAACCAGACTTTATGAAAAGAATCTCCCTAGCAGACGTCTTCTTATGTTCTTTCCAATAGTCGGAAAACCGGGGTATGCTCTCTATCTTTACTAACTGCTTTATAGGCTGTGGGAACTCGTAGTACTCACTTTCTCTTTGCTTATAATTTACAATTATGGGGCTCGTCGATAAGCTGTAGCTGAAGACTGCCCCACTTGACTTGCTGTAGTCAACCCCCATTAACGCCAGTCGTCGGTGTACTCCCTTTCCTCTGTACTCTGGATGGACAGCTACCTCTGTTGTCTTCCTTGCTTGCACGACCTCGTTTCCAATCTTGGTATTCTTAAGCTGTGCCTGGTTAACCCCAATTATTTCTCCATCAGGGCTCTCTGCTACGACTACCGTGTTTTTATTCTCAGCTGGTGCCCTGAATTTCCAGAACCAGTGATCAAGTGATGTGCAATCCAGATCAAGTCCAGGCCATCCATCGAAGGCAATGTCTAGTAGTAGTGTAATTTTCTCTTCGTCTCCATTATTAAAAGGCCTGAAGACCACTTGATCCGACATTCTTAGAAATTATATTAATAAACTATTTAATTCATCGTTCTTTACTTGAAAACGCGTTAGGTAAACAAATTCCAGGTAAGCATATTTTCCTAGGTCTCCAGATCCACGAAGCTAGAAAAGTAAAAGAAAAGAGAATATGTAGGGGGGACAAATTCTTCCAATAATATATGCTTTTTTTTATACTTGTATTAACGTAATTTCTTGGATTAGCTTGGTTTACAGTGAGGAGTCCATTAATCTTACGGAGGATATCAAGGAAAGGGCCCACAGGTACGGCTTCCATCTAGTTGGGATCGTCTCAGCCCAGGAATACGACGCTTATGAGGGGCACTTCATCGGTCACAGAGATTACATGTGCGACACCGGTAAGACTGAGGATTACATGGAGGGAGGAAAGAGCTTAATCGTTCTAGGGATCCATGTCTGGGATAACCTCTTCGATATTGTCATCAAGGTAGATAACCACCACGAGTACCCCGACGAGTGGAGAGGCAGGTACTACTCCAGGCGGATGATTAGGCATCTTAACAGCCTAGGATATAGGACAGTCCTAGAACCCGACCTGTTAAGTAAGAAACGCATGGCCCAGATGAGCGGCATAGGTAGCTTTGGCAAACAGACCCTCATAATCCACCCTGAGTATGGTCCCTGGCTCCGCCTCAGAAGTATCCTGACAGACGCCGAGCTGGTGCCCACTGAACCCCTTACAGAAGACCTCTGTGGGGAATGCGAAGAATGTGTAAAATCCTGCCCCGTTGAAGCCATCTCACCCTATAAGGTGGACCCTGACAAATGCCTACTTGGTATGACCTGGGAGGACAGGTACAGCGACAAGTACAAGGACATCTACCTCGAGCACTGCCCCGATCAAACTGAAAATGCTTGGCTCATGTGCAATACCTGCCAGAAAGCATGCCCCATCGGCAGGGACCTAAGGTATAAAAAGAAAGGAAGGATTATCTAACAATTTCACTTCCTTTTACGTCTATATTATTAATAAAAAAGGAAAAAGTGTAACATTTATGCAATTTTTGAGTGAATCATATTTTTAGAGGTTTAAAGTAATTAGTGTATCTTACTCCCCTTATTATCAAATATATTAACTATGAGACCTGGAAATAGGGCTAAGAAGGCAAGAGATATCAGAACCCATTTTATGGGAGTAAAAAGTGTTGCCAACAATCCAAATGAATATGTTCTTTCTGGATACCTCCACATAACGATCGATGTGGATAAGTTCTCAAGATAATCGAATACTAGTCCTGCAAAAGGTAATATTACAACTTTTCTTCTCCAACTCGCTAGGCTTTTTGTCTTGTAGAGCCATCCAAGGACAGATACCAGGAATGCACCATAAATAAGTGGAAATACGAGGTCAAAGGTAAACCTCATTAAAATATACTCCCATCTACCCTCTGCACCATAACTTTCAGCCATCTCGTATAGTTCCTCAACCGAGTATGTGAAGCTCATATCAGGGGACCTCCCGGTTGAACCTATATTACCTGCCTCTTGAATTGCAGGTAGAGCCGCCAGTGTCAAAAAGAACAGGGTTGTCGTAAAGATAACTATCCGCTTTTCTGATAGCCTTAATAAAAATTTTAAAAGATCCATCTGTGTACCCGCATTTAATTCTAAAAAGCTATAAATATTTCAACTATGCGTGTAGAAAGGATACCATACAGGATATAATCTAATTCATACCACCAACAATTCAATTTTGTTTTAAATTGGTGTAGTATCAGATGATAGACTAAACGTCCATCCACGCGTAGCAGTGGTTTAAAACACTCCGAAGCTGAATAGGTTATATCTGGTGTTTGCTTGGGATCGCTATGGTTTATCGAATTTCTGAAAAAGAGTTTTCGATATAGATTCCGCTTAGCTAGGATGTCTAGGTACCCGGTTCTAGGGAAAATAATAGACTATATGTTTTTTCATAAGGACGAGCTCGTTTATCTTCCCAAAGATCGTGTAATAGAGATAGAGATAAACAAGTCCATACCGGTTCCAGTAAACACTGTACTCCCCTCGCAGATAATCCATGAACTCATCGATGAGGCGGAAGTACACTGGATCATGGACTTTTGCATCTGCCGAGAATCAGCCAACTGTCAAGACTATCCCACTGACCTGGGATGCCTATTTATGGGAGAGGCCGCAGGAAAGATAGATTCCGAACTCGGGAGACTTGCATCAAGAGAGGAAGCCCATGAGCATATAGAAAAGGTAGCAGAAGCTGGGCTGATACATCTAATCGGACGAAATAAGTTGGACACTATTTGGTTATCAGTGGGTCCTGGCGATAAGCTCCTGACTGTATGTAACTGCTGTCCCTGCTGCTGCCT
>WJIV01000018.1 GCA_014730055.1 Candidatus Bathyarchaeota archaeon | reverse complement strand
TTTCCAACGGGCCCTCCTTCATGGCAATTATTTAGTTTATAGAATACCCAGAAAATACGGTTTGCCTAAAAAGTGGACTGTCTGTTCCAATGATATTCAAGTGATGATGGTTAGTACATTTATTTGTCTCTTAGGGCTCCTAGGAGGAATGAGATGCCCTTGATGAAGGTAATTGTTATAGTTCCAAGGAATAAGGGTAGGGATATTGGTTCCCTCTTGAATAAAGTCTTGAGTGTTTTAAGTGTGAGAAGTGCTTTCTCATTGTAAAGGAGCTCTTTTTGCTCGATTCTTTTCGTTGATCTGCCATAAACCATGTATGAGGAGATGATACCTCGTAGGTCCCCTGACTCGTGGTGTATGAGGCTTCCCTCCGACCAATCAACCTGGATGCCTTCATCGGATAGACGGTTATAATGCTCCTGGTCCTCCCACCATATGGCATCCTCCCTGAATCTGGCTGTCAGCTTTTTTTTAAGATAAAAACGGGGGATCCCTCCTTCCTCTCCCCACGCCTGGGCCATGGTGTTCTTCCAAGTGGCCGAACTCCTGCCCCAGAATCCCCAGCCCACGAACTCTTCAGGGATCTTTACCGCCTCGTAGCCCTCAAGACACTTTGATACACAGCTCTTTATTGTGCCCCAAGCTATCTCATGGTCATGATCCATGAATAGCACGTATATTCCTCTAGATTCAGATACGCCGATGTTCTTGGCGGTGGATCTCCCTACGGGGGCCTGTATTAGCCTTGCCCCGTAGATATCTGCAGTCTCTCTGAGAACATCACTGCTATTTCTGGCTATTACCAGTATCTCCAGGGGCCTGTACCCGGAGGAGCGGATGCTGCTTAGGCACCTCTCCAGTAGGAGATGGTATTTTTTTACGGGTATAATGACAGAAACGAGGGGATCCATTTTATCTTACTTCCATTCTCGGTAGTGCCCTTTGTGAAGTCATCTCAACTATGATCTCTGATGATTAAACATTTTGTAAATCCATTATTCTTAACCTCCAGTAGAATAACCCTAATATGGCTGATGCTGGAATCCATACCAACCCCAAGATTATCCTCTCGTAGATGAAGTAGTGAAGGACAGTATAGGCGTACCACTGTACGTTGAAGAATAAACTGTATCTCGCTAGAGGTCTATCAAGTATGCTGAGCTTATCACCCCACAAGATATAAAGTAGCAGAAAGATGAGGGATACGGAAATATTTGAGAACAGCAGAAATCCATCTACCATGTAGTTGACCCTGAACCAGGTCTTCCAAGTGTCAACCACGAAGAGGCCGAGATAGTAAGAGGGATACGCTAAAGACGAGACGAATATTGAGACAAGGATATAGAAACCGTCTCTCCGGTATACCGCGTAAATTATTAGAACGGGTAGAATCCAGAGGTAATAGTGCTCGTAAACCCTGTAGAATAGCTGATAGAAGGCAGTGAATGCCAGAATATAGTAAAGTAATATGGACTCCGGCTCTGGCCCGGTCTTAATCCACTTGATGAGGAAGTAGACGGATAATACCCCGACAAGGACCACGAGAGATATATTAAGCAGCCTAGCATCCAGACTTACTCCCTGCATTGAAAGGTAGCTCAAGAGGCTATGAGACCCTATATAGGGGGTTTCAGTCCCCATCCCGAACCTGTTCCTTAGGAAGTCCACGACGAACCATGTGAACTCCCTGGTCTTATTCATGAATAGGTATGAGATTAACGCTAAAGAGCCGGAGATGGATAGCAGTAATATGATTTTCTCTCTCCATTTTTCCCATCTGAGAAGGCGGGTGAATACTGTGAGTAAGCCCATGAACCCGTATACCTTGGTAAGCCCGGAGAGAGCGTAAGAGAAACTTGAGGCCACGGGCTTGTCCTCTAAATAGAACATTAACCCGGTTAGGAAGAAGGCGAGTGCGACGGCGTCGAACATGCCCCAGACACCGGACAAGAATATGGCTAGAGGGTTAAGGAAATAGACCATAGAGTAAAACCATCGCCTAGAATCAGATGTCTCCCCCCTGAGTATCCTAGCCAGGATAAAGTAAACCGCCAAGTCAGCGAGTATGAAAGGGGTCTTGATGAATAGGGATTCTATGATTCCTGTAACCTTACCAAGGAAGAATGCGTCAGTGAACCCAATGGCTCTCAATAGAGCATAAGGGGAGTAAAAGATAATCAGGATTGGAAGTACTATTGACTGGGGGCCCAGTACATACCTGAAACTACCTGACTCATAATATATCCTACATACTTGTGCCCAGACCTCCATATCATAGCTATGACCGGTCAGAGGCGCCAGGAGTAACCTAACTAATGTTCCATAGATGAGAAGGGGTAAACCATTTCTTTCACTCAGTCCAAGATGTACAAAACCCCTAATCTCCAAGTAATATATGACTAATAGAGCAAGGGGTATGAAGAATGTTAGGCCATGTAAGAGGACTATAAAGGAGTCCGTGAACGCCTCGCTTTTCTCAATCATCCTGCCACTCTGGGTAAGAAATAGGAGCTCAACTGCATCTACCTTGATATTATGGAACCCCTTACCGTACAGGTTATTTTTCATCAGAATAACTGAGTTATACTCACCTGGAAATAACCCGAGCTCAGGGATATTTGGCTTATGGGTCGTGTAATCGAGTCTAGTAACATCCAGGTAGCTCTCATCATGGGAGACGAAATGAGGGCACCTGAGGTAACCGTCCTCTGTCTTGACCACTATTGAGTAGGGTATAGCATCCACGGATTCAAGCCAATAGTTAACGGTCATCCACCTTATCCCTTCGAGTGAGTCAGCTGGAAGCTTTATGATGGCGGAGTCGAAATCTTTATCTTCTCCATCTCCCACCGTCTTTAACCCGCTTCCCAAGAAGCCGATTTCAGAGATCATTAAAGAAGCCGATGGTTCGTCGATGGTCTCATAATCAAGAATAAAGGAGGCTATACGGACTATACTGTAACCCGCTTGTCTTCCCATATCCTTGAGATCGAAAAAGAGATAGTCCCAGCCAGAGCCCCTCTCATAGTCATCGATAGACGCCTCCTTAAGTATAAGCTGGTCCTCACTTTCATCAAGGGCCAATACAGTCAAGCTGAGGGTGTAGTTAACTCCAACAGGGGTACTGTATCTTATGAAGAAAATGGGGGACAACTCTGGGTCCGCATCAAGTTCAATCGAGGCCCTAACCTTAGAACCCTTACGAGAATCGAAAACAACCGTATTCTTGTCATTATATAATTCTGCCTGTCCTTCTATCTCCCATTCCTTATCCCTTAGACAAATATCCCCAGCTAACCCATCTTCGCATTCTACATCATACTTGTATCTCTGAACCTCCAGTTGGTTTGGCGGGAAGCTCTGACTGTAGTATGTTCTACCTGGTACTCTTCCCCTGAGGGCAATGGATAAACCTGATAAGATTACGATTACCAATAATACACTGGTTTTAAACTGTCTCAGGTTTACCCTCATAGGCATCGATTAAGGTATACCGGTCCACTTGGTTGTAAAAAGATTTTAGTCCTCCGTATTATTATTTGACCTTATGGGGATGGCTCATAGACTGCAGGTTACGACACTTTTTTTAACGCCCATACTGGAATTATGCAAAGTATACCGAATAGTACAACCTATGATTAAAAGAAATATAAAGAAACTGGTAGGTTTATCTCACAGGGGTCTCAATCAGGGGCCTACCCGATACAAGAACAGCCAACCCCGCGATCACAGCTACGATAAGTAGCAACGAGATGGGGCTTAGTAGTAGGTTATTAGCGAACAGGGGCAGTATCTCTCCTCCTACTGCGTAATCATCCTCCATAAAATCTTGTGCATATGCCTGTGCGATAAATAATGATCCTAAGAGTAAAATCGTTAAGGAGACAGCTAGGACTTTCTTCATCTTTACCAGGATTTAATTGTACACAATGTTTAAAAAACTATTGATAATCCATGAACGTGTTTAAATTAATGCTAGGGTTGCTCAATATCAACGCTCTTAATAATCAAATAAGCAAGATACTACTAAGCAATGAATGATCCAGACTGGAATATACTGGAAAAAATTATACCCGGGTTACTATTTTTATTTTCATACTATCAACTCTTATCAGGATTAAAGATACCCTTCAACTTCACAGTTGAGAGGATAACCTCGACATTTCTATACCAGTCCCCACTCCTAGGATACTTCGAACTGGATATAATCTTTTTTGCCCTATCCATGATCTATATCTCTCATCGTTTATCTTCCGGTTACCGGAAAACTATGATCGTATTAACGGTTACCTCTACATTGTTTTCCACAGTATTGATGTTATTCGATTTTCCTTCATTTTCTTACATTACTTTATCTACATCAGGTTTAGCATCAATTTATATCTTCAATAAGGAACATGGAGTAAAGAAACTACTACCCGGAGTAATCATAACACTTGCAACACTGGAAATGGCTAGCCTGTTCTCTATTATACACTATTTTCTCACCGGGAGCTGGCATCCTTTCTTTAAGCATATAGTACTCAAGGAAAGATTGTTCTGGGCGCCCCTGGAGTGGATCTCTGTGCTGGCGCTGGTATTGTCTTTCTTTATGGGGTTTTCAAGGACCGTGTTTGGGCGGGGAGTTTTCTTTCTTCCTAACCTTGATGGGAAGGGAAAAACTATTGATGATAGGATCTTGCTCTCAATCTCCATCCTTCTAATACTTGTACTATTATCCCTCCCTCACCTTCCCTCGGTTAACCCCGATTCCCGGCCCATAAGCGTTGATACCCGTTACTACATGGAGTTCCTAACAAATGCAGAGGGGAAAGGAGTCGTAAACGCTCTAACAAATGAGGAAATAGTAGCCAGACCAGTTTACTTAATCACGCTGTTCAAAATATGGCAGACGATAAAAGTTAGTCCTTTTTTTCTGATGGACTTTATTCATCCCTTCATCGCGCTCTCACTAATCTCACTTGCCTCATTCTACACAGTTTTGAGTTGGGGAAGAAAGGGCTCCCCTGGCCTGGCCTCCTTAATGGTCCCCCTTGGGTACCTCCTAACGGGTTGTGTAGCCGGAGGTTTTCAGTCAAACAGCCTCGCACTTGTACCTGCCATCCTGAGCATATCCATAGAACCACAAGAACCGAAGGACATACTAATCTTAACACTATTATGGGCGTTTACAGGGCTTATACACCCCTGGACTCACTTGATGTACATAGGAGTATTCTTAGCCTATAGCACAAAAAAGAGGAGAACCTTGATACTTAGCACTATATCGGCGATATCAAGCTATTTCATAGTTAACATAATCGACTACCTGGTCTTCCCTGATCACGCTTCATTGACGGCAATTAAGGAAGCAACGGGAAACCTCGGCCCCTACTTCTTCACAACACTAATCCCAGCTACAAGGTTCTGGGTCTGGAACAGCCTATCTAACCCACTATTCATATCCCTGAACTTCCTCTCACCTGACGGAATAATCTCCTCCTTCACAGGCGCCCTACTCCCCATAAGCCTAATCGGCCCAGCTTTTCTGCTCTACAGGATCCTCTTAAACCTCCCCTTCCACCTCAACGCAGGTAACCCATTAAAAAGCATAAACCCAAAAGAACTAGCACTAGTCACCATGATACTACTCGTCAGGGTCCTAGGTAACCTAACAGGATTAACCCCTTTAGCAGGATAATTGGGGTACCCTAAGATGTTCTAGAAAAAATTGTTTGGCTGGATCTTTTAGAAAAATTTTTGAATTTTTGCGTGTGATTACAAATTAGCCCTCTGCGATAACTGTATAGGTATCGCCGTCGCCAGGGGCGTTGACAAAACCATCACTGTTTGTATCCTCCCACTTGACTATTACCCACTGACTATAGTAATCATCAATATTGGGATAGATTTGCCTATCGAAGAACTTCCCCCCAGCGTATGAGCCCTTCCACCCAAATCCCTGTATCACCATGAAGTTACGCAGGTCTTCATCCTGGAAGACCTCTATGACGAACATGTCCTCATCGAAGTTGATTACAGAAATAGGTAACTCGGCTCCAGGTATTATAGTACCATCCTTCTCCTCGAAGGAAAATGAGTCCGCCCCTATCACAAAATGGATAGGTGCACTGCCAGATACCTCGGCCCAATAGGTTACCAGGTTAACATCAGGGCCGCCGAAGGTGATTACACCTTCTCCCGTGTCACCGTAAGGTCTGCCGGTGGCCTGATCCACGAATAAGGGGTTAGTGTCGACTCCTTCGCTAACGTTTCCAAGCTTCGTGTAGACTAAGCCTGATGCTGTCCAGTCGCTTAGCATCGCTGGTCCCAGCACGAGGGGCTTCCCCG
Organism: Candidatus Bathyarchaeota archaeon; assembly: GCA_014730055.1. The sequence goes on along the minus strand of WJIV01000018.1, from coordinate 4,355 downwards.
GGTCATCAGAGGGATAGATCATTGAGACACTGTTTTCCTCGAACATCTTGTCAAAGTCCTTTATCGGCTTTTTTAGAGCATATCTAACAGCGTTGATGATGAGGCTATTTGTCTTATCGCTCAGGACATCAACTCTTGAACCGTCCTCGTCAACCCCATCCTTGTACCCGTAAACGGTTTCTAGTCTTGGAGTCAGGTAGTCCACCATTTCCTGAGTATAAGATGTATCATATATCGCGTGGAAACCTAATGCTGCTTTCAAGTAGGCAATTGGAGTTATGCTAAGTGATCCGTGGCCTATGGCTGTAATGTACCATGTATTGGGGGGGCTGTTAATGTACTCGTATATATAGTACGGGCTAGTCTCGATATTCCCTTCTGTGAAGGCAGTATATTCTCCTGTAGCTTCCCACCTTTTCTCCTGAACGATATAAGTCCGGTATGCTACCTCCCAGAAATCTGAGTCTGTCTCAACCTCGAACATAGTGTGCAGAACCTGCTCAGATATCAGCTTTACATCAGGGATATCTATGCCGTAGATATCTACCGTAGGTCCATTTATCATTTCTTCGGGGATAGTCATGGCGTCTTGGATATTGGTCCCGTTGAACCCGAAGTAGCTGAATCCTTTTGCTATGTAGTAATTTTCAGGGTTAGGGCTGGAGGATAGTGTCCCTGCCATACTGATATAATTACATTTCAAGTGTACTACGTCATCAATCCTGTTGGTCAAGCTTGGCCTCATCTTTTTCAAGTGGTGTAAGGCTACTAGGAGGCGCCCAGTATCATACTTGTTTGTAGGTTCAGGGTTATTTATCTCGCCATCGGTTGAATCATAGCTTAGACATGGGATATCATCTTCATGGAGTTCCCTATCCTCTAAGAACGAGAGAACTTTCTCTATTCTATAGTCAGCACCCCAAGTTCCTCCCTTGTCTAATATACCCAGTCGCTCTGCATCCAAAATAGCCATTACATAGCATCCAAGATCCCAATCCGTCAAACATTTCCACCCCCCACTAGGTGGCACAAAGCTACCGTAATTCAGTCCAGTAACTGAATTTACACCTACCCCAGGGTCAAAGTACTCCCAGGCAACCTCCGCGTAACCCATCAAGTCACTTGAAAGACTGTCAGCACCAACATTATTTACCCCTTTAATTACATTTTTTGTATTAAGAGCAGATGTCATTAAGATAAATATATACAGATAAAATAACCTATTTCTTGTAAATGGCTTCATAAATCTAATTATTTAATTACCAGTATAAAATAATTCACTCGGAGTATTTATAAAAAAACCCAAAGCAAATATATCAATACGCAACCTCAGGATATTAAAATATATGAAATGTAAATCTAGTAGGAGACTGACGCATGAAATCCATAAGAAATCCGAATCATATCTTGTTTATGAGTCTTGAGTTTTATATTGTAGATGTTTTCGCTGAGGAGAAGCTTCAGGGGAACCAGTTGGCTGTTTTCAGGGATCGGGGGGTTAGCTCTGGGTTGATGCAGCGTATTGCCAAGGAGATGAATTTCAGTGAGACGACTTTCATCACGTCGGTTGATGATGTGGATAATGTTTATGGTGTCAGGATCTTTACCCCGGAGTCTGAGCTTCCCTTCGCCGGTCACCCTACTCTGGGAACTGCCTACGTCATAAAGCAGGAACTAGTCAAGGAGAAGGTGGACAGGGTAACCCTTGATATGAAGGTGGGTCCTATACCTGTAGACTTCACGTATAAGGGAGACGATCCTGATATTCTCTGGATGACCCAGAAGCCCCCAGTCTTTGGTGAGGAGCACCCTAAGAACAAGTTTGCAGAGTTCCTGGGCCTGGAGCAGGAGGACATCGACCCCGAGTACCCCATACAGGAGGTCTCCACGGGGGTCTACTTTTACATGATACCCCTAGCATCCAGAGAGGCACTGGAGAAGGTAAAGATAGACTGGGAAAACCTCAACAAGTACTCAGAGGGAACCAAGGCCAAGTGGCCTCACATGTTCTGCAGGGAAACAGAGAACCCAGATAACCACCTGAAGGCCCGCATGCTAACCACCTTCACAGAGGACCCAGCCACAGGCAGCGCCAACGGATGCCTCGCCGGGTACCTGGTCAAGCACAGGTACTTTGACTCCCCTGAAATAGACGTAAGGGTAGAGCAGGGCGCCGAGGTAGGTAGACCAAGCCTCCTCTACCTTAAGGCAAACCAGAAAGACCCCGATATAGAGGTTAAAGTGGGTGGAAAATGCGCCATGGTCGCCAGAGGCGAATTCCTATAACAAACTGGAAGGGTAAGATTAGGCTTCACTTAGCCTATCCTGTATAATTCCTGTTACATGTTCACCATTACTTTTCCTCAGAACTCTAATCAGTTTGAATTGGCATCCGTTTCATGTATGGAACGGTTATTTCATTTGGTTCCACCCTGTTCTTATTATAATATCAAAAAGTCCATAGAAGTGAAGATGAACCTCAAGACTAGGAAAATATTACCTGCCTTACTAATAACAGCCCTACTATCACAATTAATCAACACAGGACTAGTATTCGCACAGCAGCCAACAGGACAACTATCAACACTAGGAGGAACCGCGGAGATAGTACAACACCCAACCATGGGGACCCTCGTACACCTCGAGGCAGCCGGAAAAGCAGCTGAGACCGCTAACGCGTCAAGAATAGAGATAAGATTCACAGAGACCACAACCCTAAACGACCTCAAGAATCTATCATGGACAGTAAACACCACACAGGGTTACCCTCCCCACGCAGACATCCTGTTATCCCTGGACGGGGAAACCCGCTCAGATCAGCTAGTATGCGAATACGCTTACCAGCCCTACACGGGGCTAGAGAATACGAGTACATTAGCCCAGGAGACCCATACGGCCACTACGACCCCGCTCTACAGAACAGCTACTACAACCCACCCTACGACCAGTGGGTGGAAACCTTCCAGAACCACACAACGGAAACCTATACAGGCATGATAAATAACAGCACGATATGTTGGCTAGGAAGCGGATTATCCGGGCCTTATAATATCACCGGCCCCGCAGCTTTCTTCGGTACACTAGGTGAATTCAAGGATGGAACGGTAACCGCCATAGGAAGAGAGGAGAACTCGGGGGTATCCGGTGAGACCCTGGTACTGGGCATAGATATCGAGGTTGACAACTGGATAGGGCACTCCGAGGCCTACATAAGCCAGATCACCCTGAACGGGATGTCATCTCCGCCCAGCATCACCATACAGAGCCCATCATCCACGTACAGCGGCGACGTCCCACTGATAATAGAGGCAACGGATCTATTCAAGGATTTAAGCATCACCTATAGTGTCATGAACAGCACAGGCTACCTCATCTACGACAATGAACCTTACAACGATCCTACCATGCTTACGGGACTAGAACCCGGCGATTACACCCTCAAGGTATACGCGGAGAGCATGATCGGACTCATATCAGAGGCAACTGAAGAGTTCACCGTCACAGAAAAAGGCATAACAGTAAATGTTACACCCAAGACGCTAAACTTGAAGAGCCATGGCAGATGGGTAACCGTAAAGATTCAGCTCCCCGAGGATGCAAGTACTGATGACTTCGATCTTGATGATATTACCATCAAGGTCAATGGTGAACCGGTATACCCCGAATGGTACACCCTCGGTGACGGCTATGTGGTGCTAAAGCTCAGTAGATCAATGGTACAGGAACTCGCCGCCGGGCTGGATGAGCTGGAAGTCACTGTAACTGGGAATATAGGTGATATATCCTTCGATGAGATGGATACGATAAGGGTAATCAACCCGGGAAAAATGAACCAGAACAGGGAGAACCACCAAGTTCAATCCCAGAAGGGAAAAGGACCAAGACAGAATTCAAAAGGTAAAGGGTCCAAGCCTGGAAAAGGAAATAACGGTAAGGCTAAAGGCAGAAATTAAAACAACATTTTTTCATTTACTTATACAAGACCTATGAGGCTGGATTTACAAATAGTTCTTGAACAATACCTATCACCCATGGTAACTGTTATCTATTCTAGGAGAGTATCATGCGTCTTTTATAATTTCAGCATGTTACTGAGGTATTTTAGATGAATGATCATCTCTCTACCTTTCTCTGTTATCTCGTAGGATTCTTTTCCACCATATTTTATCGCTCTGATGAACCCTCCCTCCAGTAGCTCATCTATCCGAGTCATTAAACCTCTATAAGATAGATTACACTCGTACATTATCCGAGTGCGCTTTCTCGCCCCTGCTCTCACCGCGGACAAGATCTCGAGGGTTATCTGGGTATCAGACCGCCGACTCTCACCGGACATCAATTAACACGGGGTATAT
>WJIV01000112.1 GCA_014730055.1 Candidatus Bathyarchaeota archaeon | reverse complement strand
CTATCGAGCGATTCTCCGTCTCGGGCGTAGACGAATGCTGGAACCCTCTTGAAATCGCATTTAATCCCGTATCTATCGACGAGTTCCTCTACCAATTTAATCCCGTACTAGTTAGCCTCTCCGTGTAACCGGGCCTTATCAAGTCCAACGCTTTCGATGAGTTCATGGTACTTCAAATGGTACTGGGAGGTTATCTTGGTTGTTGTGTACCCAGTAGATGTAGTTCCAACCCCATCGCGTTCAAGCAGTGCGACACTGTTCCCCTCCTCTTTGAGGAGTATGGCGGTGGTCACACCGGCTATCCCGGCACCAACCACAGCTACGTCGACTTTGATTGACTCTTTTAGTGAGGGGTAGCTGGTGCTAGGGGTCGTGGCTATCCAGAAGGACTCTGGGTTCCTAGGGATCTTGTGAGGGTTCTCTACCATTTTCTAATCAATAGCTAAAATTTAGCTGTTCATATAAAGCTGAGCAGGTTTAACCCCCTCCTCTTGTGAAGGTATATTCATATTAAACCTGCGTATATTTGTTGAGTATTAGAAGGAAAACAGAAGTGAGCCTCAAAAAGCAGATCAAGGTCCTTTACCTAGATGATCAGGAGTATCAATTAGAGTTCACCAAGATTTTCCTTGAAAAGTTCGATGATAGTATAAAGATAGAAGGCTCCACAAGCCCATCAACTGCACTACAGAGGCTGATGATCGAGGACTTTGACATAGTCATTACTGACTATATCATGGATGAGATGTCGGGCATAGAGTTCTCTGGGAGGCTGAGGAAATTTAGTGATGTGCCGTTAATTCTCTACACAGGTTATGGTAGCGAGGAGATAGCGGAGTCAGCCTTTGCATCAGGTATTGATGATTATATTAAGAAGGAGTCTGGGCCTGGTCATTTTAGGGTACTGCTAAACCGGATCAGAGGACTTGCTGAGAAGCGGCTGGTAGAGCAGCTTTACAAGAAGATGGTAGAAAGCAGCCGAGATGGCATCTTCATCCTCTCAGGAGATGCTGTGGTTTATGCTAATAGCTCGCTGTTGGATATGATGGAATGTGATGAATTAGGTTGCTCCATTATTAGGGCACTGGGTGAAGCAACAAGTAGAAGAATCTCAGAATCCAAAGATACCTTATATGGTGATGGGGGCTATCATCTTTTCAACTTAGATCTCAATGAATCTGGAGGTACTAGAAATTATGAGGTTTCTGCATCAAAATTCTCCTACTTTGATAAACCTTCTTACGTCTGTTATCTTAGAGATAGATCAAAAGAACTATAGATAAAATAGAAAAGTCAGAATTTAACTACTTTTCTGAGTTTCTGACATCATTGCACTGAGGTAATTTTTATTAATATAATAAAAATACTTGCTTTCAAGCTTCTGTCTGAGGGTTCTCAACTGCTTCTCTTTCTCCTTTAGTATTTTGATCGTTTCAAGTATTACTTCTTGATTTTCTTCGTTAATTGTTTCTTCAGATATTGACTCTTTTGTGATATCTGTGCCAGATAATAGATTACTTATTTTAGAAATCTCTCTGTAAATTTGTTCGTTATCTATTATCTTAATCACCTGAATTTACATTACACAATTAACAATATTGTATAAAAAATTTATCTAATAGAACAATATTGTTTTCTTAGAACAAAAAAAATCGATCTTTTTAATGTCGTATTAATCAGTTTTTGCAAATCTAATATATATTGCTTCTGTAGAACAATTAATTATGGTAGATGCTTTTGATTCTCCATATATTCAGATCTTTAGATCTGAGCTAAAGTTAAATCTCCTGATTTGTCTTCTCGAGGGAGGCAAAGAACTAGGTACCCTTAGGGAAGAATTAGGGTCCAGTGGCTCAACTATTATACACGCTCTTCAAGATCTAGAATCTATAACACTGACCCATAAACAAGATAAGATGTATAAATTGACTTCTATCGGAAAGGTGTTCTCTATATTCCTAAAGGAGATTGGCTCGATGATAATAGTCCTAGATGATTTCAAGGACTTTTGGCTACGCCATGATGTAGATGCTATACCATCCGATTTATTGAAGAGGATAGGAGAACTGGAAGACTCGTACCTTGTCAAAGATAGTATGACTGATTTAGCCAAGGTTCATATGACCTTCCAGGAGATACTTCTGACTTCTAGGAATCTAAGAGGAGCTTCACCAATATTCCATCCAGATTACATAGTAGCATTTCAAAAACTACTTAGCAATGGGGCCAATGTAGAATTAATACTAACCAGTGACGTGCTTCAGAGAACCTTGAGCCTTGTGGATCCTAAGGAACTAGTAAGCTATGTACAGGAAGAAAGGCTGAGGGTTTACCTAATGGATGAACTTAGGGTTGCCCTTACTGTTACTGAAAATAGTTTCTCTCTAGGTCTTTTCAATAATAATGGTAACTATGATTACGGAATGGATTTGATTTCCAATAGTGCGAAGTCAATAAGGTGGGGTCAGGAACTATTTGATATGCTCCTTGAGAACGCCCAGACGTTGGACTGGGAGCAGATACCATTTGAAAATACTTGAGGTTTTAACGAATAATTCTATATTTTTATCTATAAACGCCTTGATTGTTAGTATTTTTACTTCTATCCTTTATGGCATATCAGTCGATCCTCGTGTTGCTTTAATATCTTTTCTACTTACTTTTTCGGTGTATAACCTTAATAAAATCACTGACAGGGCTGAAGACTCCATAAATAGGCCTGAGATTGTCTCACACAGTACTTATTATTACCTGATCCCATCCGTTTTCGCTCTTTTTCTTAGTTTCTTTCTCTGTACTCTGGTTGGAGTTGAAGCAGTAATGGTGATATTAACTACATTCATAATCGCCTTTGTTTACAGCATTAAAATATCTGAAAAGTTTCCGCGTCTAAAAGAGATTGTAGGTATCAAGAGCTTAATGGTGGCTTTGAGCTGGGGATTAACAGGTTCCATCTTACCTGCATGTTCTCAGTCAGTAAGTGGATTAAAGATAATTCTCGTTTTTGGTTATATCTTTGTTCATCTACTAGTAAACACCATTCTATGTGATGTAAGAGACATAGATGGAGATGAGGTTTCTGGGGTCACTACTTTACCAATAGCGCTCGGGCTTAGAAACACAAGACTGCTTCTTCTTGGTGTAAACAGCCTTTTGGTTCCTTGGCTGCTACTCTGTAAGATCATGGGAGTATTTACTACTCACTTACCTGCTCTATTATTTGGTGTAATTTATGGTTACATCCTGATCCTTGTCTTCTCTAGGAAAGGCTTTGAGAAGATATTTATTGATCTTGCAGTTGACGGTGAGTGGATCCCTATCTTCTTATATCTCAAGATATTAACATTCTTCTAATTGAGCAATTTATCTTCACGTTTTTGATCTTGTTTAACCAACATATGATTATCTTCAATTGAAAGCAAGGGGAAAGCCAAAAAACCGAGACACTTCCAGTTTAAAGATGATCCACTCGCAACTAAATGCCAAGTCTCCTCACATAGCTAATACTACTACCTGGGTAAAAACTTGGAAAAAAAGTAGAAGGGATTTTATACGGACGTTAGCCAATTCCTTCTCTTATTTATATTTCCCGAAAGTAAATCGCTATAATACTCAGCGATCTCCGTAGTAAGTGAGCCAGGGTATTCTTCCCCAATCTTGATGTCATCAACACTAGTGATTGGGGTTATCTCACCCCCTGTCCCAAGTAGAAAGAGCTCATCCGATGAGTAAAGCTCTACACGGGTAAAGTCCTTAACCTCTATAGGTATTCCCAGGTCCTCTGGTATAAACTCTAGAAAGGTGTTTCTTGTGATTGATTCAAGTATCGATGCGGTTACAGGTGGCGTAATTAGTTTTCCGTTTCTTACGGCTGCAAGACATGCCCCGGTTCCCTCACTGACGAAACCCCTGTTATCGAGAAAGATAGCTCCATCGTATCCGAGCCTGATGGCTTCTCTCGTTGCTAGTCCGGAGTTGGCGTAATTTGCCCAGCACTTAGCCTGGGTTGGTAGGGCGTCGCTGCTAATGCGTCTCCAGCTACTTATAATAAATCTGCGCTCCTCAGAAAAACGTGAATTCCCCTTTCCGAGTCTCGTCTCGAAGAGCCATGTTGGTATAACAAAGTGAAAATCGTCCGGCTCATACCTGGACCTCGAGCTGGCTTTTGGCCATGTTCTTGGCTGTATGTAGACATTTGTCTTAAACCCGTTTTTCTTTATGGTCCTCTTAGTGGCTTCAAGCAGCTCCTCCTTTGTATAGGGTATCTTTATGCCGTGTACGTTGGCGCTGTGCCAGAGCCTGTCTATGTGGGGCTTCCACTGGAAGATGTTCAGTTTTCCCTCTCCCAAGATGTCTCCCTCTATGTATGCCTTTATTCCCTCGAATATTCCGAGGAATATGGGCTCCATGGCTGATACAAGGGCCTCCTCTGTCTTGATTATCTCTCCATTCATCCAGCAGTATTTCGCTCCGTGGAATGATTCCGACATGTTAATCAATTAATATCTTTCACGTGGCGTTAAAGATTTGTCTACTCAAGTATCCTCGTCTCGTACTTGAAGTGGCCGTATACTACCTCAAGGTTCGAGATAATATCTACAAGGTGTTCCTTAATTGCATCAAACCCTAGACTGTAAGGGCACCAGGCTAGATAGATAGCGTTCTCAGTATCGTTTTTTATACTCGTCCTCCTTGCCGGCCCATAAAGCACGCTGGCAAGTATGCCATCTGTATCCCTTAGGACTATATCACTACGGGGCAGCATCTGCTCTTTGCCATTTAGCTTAGTGTATTTTTCTCCCTCGTCGGAGACATCATACAAAAGCTCTCCCTGTATGCTGTCTAGGTCGTGTCCTGAGGTTAATATCCTGTTCCTGAGCTCACTGAGGAACATACTGTCCACTAGGGCGGAGACCCTTGGGAATTGCCTCCCGCTTTTAATAGTTTTTATCTGGAACTCAATGGGGTAGGTCTTATTCCACTTTTTAAAGTATGTATCATAGCTACGTATTACCTGATCCTTATCTACATCGGGGTACTCCTCGCGAATCTCCTTTTCTAGTTCTCGTTTCAGATTCTCAAGTTCATCATTTCCCTTCTTGTTCGGCAAATCATATACGATTAGACGTCCGAAGACGGCTCTATTATATAGGAGCTTTAACTCCCTCCTAATATCGAGTTTCATAAGTATCCTTCAAGAATTATTGTATAGGATATATTTTTTAGGTTATGTAAAAGTCTGTTTCTTTGCTTTCATTATTCTCAATGAGATATTTTATCCCTTGTACTAGATCAGGGTGAACTTTAGCGATATCTAAGAGACTTAACATGCCAATTATCCTGCAGTTTTCTGGCTCCGTCTCAATTACGGGGAGTTTCTTTATACGCTGTGATATCATTAGACTAACAGCTTTCTCCAGTTTCTCCTCTGGACTTGCTACTATGACTGGCTCAGACATTACATCACAAACTTTTACCTTCTCAGGGTCAGTGCCAACGCAGACAACCCTCTGTACTATATCCTTCTCGGTGATTATGCCCCTTAGGTCTTTTTTACCATGTACTAGTAGACTGCTTATCCCAAATTTGGTCATCTTCCTTGCCGCGTTCTTTACCGTCTCCTCCTCAGGTATCTTAACTACCTTGGGCGTCATTACCTCCCGAACCTTTAGAGCCAATATAAGTTCAAAGATATTTTGAGCTATGGTAAATAATAATTATGGAGCAAAAATATGTAAGATTGAAAATTGATAGATTTCTAATTCATAAGCTCTATTAGCCTAACCAATGTGGTTTCAGTTAACTGGAAGCAATATGGATTCTTGGAAAAAGATCAAGGCACTATACATAGACGATGATGAGACACTACTAGACATTACAAGGCTTATACTCGAAGACCTGGATCCTGATATAATGCTTGATACTTCCAGCAACATCAATGAAGCCATAAATAACTACCGAAACTACGATATTATACTTACAGACTATGAGATGGCAAGCCTGGATGGAGTAGAGCTCGCCACTAAGATAAGAGAGCATAGCGACCTTCCAATAATCATATACACCAACCATGGATGCGAGAAGATAGCAGAAAAAGCCTTCACCATGGGAGTCAATGATTATGTAAGGAAGGAGGCTGAGCCAGAGCACTATCGCGTGCTTGTAAAGAGGATAAAGTCCGAGGTTGATAGGTACAGGTCAAACCAGATGCTTAGAGAGTCAAATGAGCGATTGAAAAATATTTTCCAGGTCACTCCACATGCCATAGCGGTAATAGACTTAGAAGGCCGTATCATTGACTGTAACAAAGCGACCCTTGAGATATTCGGAGTCGAGACCCTAGAAGAGGTAAAGGGTTTAAATTGCCTAGAATTCGTCTCTCCTAGAGACATTCTGAAGGCAAAAGCAGACCTATCTAGGTGTTTGTATCTAGGGTCCCTAGAGAAGCTTGAGTATGAGCTCATATCTGATTATGGGAGAAAATTTCCTGCGAGGCTATCTGCTAGTGTTATGGAAGGCCTAAATGGGGGACCAAGCGGTATAGTACTCTTCATTGAGGACATTTCAGAAGTCAGAGAAATGGAGGAATCATTAATTAGCTATAACAATGTGCTAGATGATTACCTCAAGGCAGGAAACGACCCACTGACGAAAGCTTGATCTACATTATATTTGATAACTTTAAATACTAGAATACTGCTGCAAAACATACTATCAATTCTATTAAGCCTATTCTTATATAATATTAATCTGATTCTATTAAGGTATATTTAAATCTGCATTATCAAGACTCAACATCGTTTAGTTTTTAAATATAAGTTAATTTTTTTAAAACTCTGAACTCTAAAGCGAAACGTATCTAAACTATATCAAAATGTTCACAATATTATTTATTTAATTTAATACAATTTTACTATTATAGATTATAGTACTATTATTTTAATAACTTAAGTTCAGGATGTAGAAAGATATATATGTTATGTATAGATTCAGAGTACATACTATCATGATGAGAAAGAGATTAGCTGTATCCAGTTTCATCGCTACACTTCTCTTAATCATCGTAGTTGTTAGTGCCGGTGTACTGGTATACTCTTATACCATGGGGTACATCGGTGGATTCAGCGGGCCTGAGCAGATTGGCACTATAATTACCGATGAGTCGAGGGGTAATTCTACATGTATTGTAGCTCACGTTAGAAATATCGGGGATATCCCTGTTAACATAACCACCGTTTACGTCGATGGTGAAAGAGGTTGTCTTTACAATAAGACACAGTGGGGAGAAGACACAGAAGCCGGATGGGTTCACTTATCAGAAGGAATGGTGGCTGAAGTATATATTGACCTTGATGTTAATTCAGAGGATACAGATTTCTTCTCTGGTAGAAGCTATGATATAAAGCTTGTAGCCAGCGATAATACCCAGACAGGTTTCTCTGTGAAACCAGAATAGGAATATAATTTTTAATAAAGTTCATCTAGACCTCGTTTTATGATTGACCTCCATTTCTTTCTTAGACTGGATTCAGGTTATTATTCAAT
>WJIV01000111.1 GCA_014730055.1 Candidatus Bathyarchaeota archaeon | reverse complement strand
CAAGGCATCGACAAAGGAGTCTAAGGTCTCAACTGGTTCAGACTCAGTTGGCTCGATCATCAAGGCCTCGGGGACTATTAAGGGGAAGTAGGTGGTTGGAGCATGAAGGCCATAGTCTAGAAGCTTCTTACTGACATATAGAGCACTTACTCCTGTATCATCGTTCAATGGTTTTGCGCTGATAACCGCCTCATGTTTTCTTGGTTTGTCAGGACTGTATGTCAGCGTGTATCCTTTTTCCTTCTCCAGTTTTCTAGCAACGTAGTTGGCATTAAGTACGGCAATCTCACTGCTCTCTTTTAGCCCAGTACCACCTAGTGTAAACATATACGTGTACGCTTTCAATGATACATTCACGTTACCATGGAACCCATGAACTTTTCCTATGCTCTTGGGCTTATCCCAGTCCAAACTGTACTCATCTTCAGATTTCACAATAACCGGTATTGGAAGGTAATCCGATAGGAAGTCTTTCACCCCTACCGGCCCACTACCTGGGCCTCCACCACCGTGTGGTGTACTGAAGGTTTTGTGAAGATTACTGTGAACTACGTCGAACCCCATGTCCCCAGGACGGCACCATCCCATTATAGCGTTAAGGTTAGCTCCGTCATAATACATTAGGCCACCCTCATCGTGGACCATTTTACTTATCTCACTTATCTCGCTTTCAAATACCCCTATAGTATTGGGATTTGTGAGCATCAGACCAGCTGTTTGAGGTCCCAGAGCTGCCTCTAAGGCCTCTAGGTCGATTGTCCCTTCCTCGCTACTGGGGATCTCTACGGTCTTGAACCCTCCCATATGAGCTGAGGCGGGATTAGTTCCATGGGCGCTGTCAGGGACAATTATCTCGTTACGCTGCTCAAGTTCTCCGTTCTCCTCGTGGTAAGCTCTTATGAGCATTATACCTGTCCATTCTCCGGCTGCTCCCGCTGGTGGCTGGAGAGTAGCATCATCCATTCCTGTGATGTCGAGGAAGTATATTTTCAGGGTATGGAGGATCTTCAGTATACCCTGAATTGTCTCATCGTCCTGTAGAGGGTGGATATCAGTTATCTTGGGGTGCCCAGCTAGTATCTCATTGATTATGGGATTGTACTTCATTGTACAGCTTCCAAGTGGGTAGATTAACCCGCTATTTACACCATAGTTCATCTGGCTTAGGTGATTATAGTGCCTTAGCACCTGCAGTTCGGAAACTTCTGGTAGCTCGGGTTCCCTACTCCTCAATATAGTCTCGGGGACGTAGTCTTCTACTCCTCCGACAGGTTCATTTAATTCTGGCTCAATCAGAGGCAGAGAATAACCAACTCGACCTTCGTTGCTCAGTTCGAATATTAATGGTTCTTTCCAGTCTGCTTGTCTGAACTTAATTGTCATCCTTCTAGTGCCTCCTTTAGAACAGATACCAATTGATCGATGTGCTTCTTAGAATGCATCTCAGTAACACAGAAAAGGCTGGTCTCACCAAACTCGGGAAAATCCTTCTTCAAAGGTATACCGGCCTGTATCCGGTTCGTGTGAAGCTCATTACTTATCTCACTTAATGACTTGTACTGGAAGTTCACGGTGAACTCCTTAAAGTGGAAGCTGTTGAAGATCGGTGCTCTTACACCTGGTAATTCCCCTATCTTTCTCTGTGCGTAACGTGCTCTGTTCATCACAAGCTCACCGAGTTCTCTCATGCCTTTGGGTCCCATTAGGCTAAGATAGACTCCCGCTGCAACAGCACACAGGGCCTGATTCGTACATATATTGCTCGTAGCCTTTTCTCTTCTTATGTGCTGTTCACGTGTCTGTAAGGTCATGGTGAAAGCCTGCCTGTCGCTGGCTTCTTCCTGTGTAATTCCAATTATTCTACCCGGCATCTGTCGGATATACCTGTTCTCATGCTTACAAGCTAGTATCCCAAGAAGTGGCCCACCATAGCTCATGTGTATACCGAGGGGTTGACCTTCACCGCAGACAATATCGGCTCCATATTCACCTGGTGCTTTTAATATACCCAGACTGATGGGGTCTACACCTACGACGAACATTGCCTTTTTATCATGAGCTACTTCTCCAATGGCCTCGGCATTCTCTTCAGCGAATCCCATGTAACTTGGATTCTCAATGTAAACCATGGCAGTGTCATCATCTACTCTCTCTTTGAGATCCTCCATCTCAAGTTGACCAGTCTTTTCAACATGCTCAATGAGCTCAATTTTCATTCCTAGTGGCTCAGTGTATGTCCTCAGGACATTCAGCCTGATAGGACTCATCAGGTCTGGGACCAGAATCTTGTCCCTTCTTGTTATCCTACCCGACATGAGCCCAGCCTCTCCACACGCTGTAGCCCAGTCGTAAAGGCTGCTATTAGCGACATCCATGCCAACTAACTCACAGATCAGGCTCTGGTACTCAAATATAGCCTGTAGTATACCCTGGCTTATCTCGGGCTGATAGGGGGTATAACTTGTAAGAAACTCTGCCCTGTGAATAACCTCATCGACCACACTCGGAACATAGTGAGGCCAGACACCGCCTCCAAGGAATGGCGGAGTTCTAAGATCAGAATTCTCCTCTAGCAACTCGGATACGTGCTTTTTTACCTCAGATTCGGAGTGAGGACCAGGTATCTCCAGTGAACCCTTGTAAACTAAATCATCAGGTATGTCCCTATACAGATCGTTTATGGACGTGACGCCTATCTCCTCAAGCATCTTGTCCTTAATCTCAGGGACACTATTAGGTAGGTAGGGATGTATTTTACTCAATCATACTCCTCCAATTATGATACATAATTGAATATCGAACCTATACATAATACTACCCCAAAATTGGACAAGTTTTAAATCCAAAAATGTCTCAAAACTCAGGATCAAGATGCCAGAGATAACACTTGACCAGAATACATGCATCAACTGTAAGACATGCGTTTCAACATGCCCAATGGGGGTCTACGAGGACAGAGAAGAAAGAGTAGAGATCTCAAATCCCGACGAGTGCATCGCATGTATGGGCTGCGTACCAGCCTGCCCGGTTGACGCCATAACAGTCAGGGAGTAGCTCTTTTAAAATATTAAACCCTTCTTTTCTGCATGTCCAGTATTATCCCTGAGATCGAGAACTGGTTGGACCAAAACAAAGACAGTTGCATAAAGTTTCTCCAAGAGATAATAGCCATCCCCAGTCCCAGCGGGGAAGAGAAAGAACTAGGAATCTACCTTGCTGAGAAGATGAGGGAATTCGGTTATGATACGTCTAAAGTTGATAATCTTTTTGACGCAATGGGAACTATAAAGGGAAAAGGTAAAGGTAGAAGT
>WJIV01000110.1 GCA_014730055.1 Candidatus Bathyarchaeota archaeon | reverse complement strand
TTGGTATACAAGCCCCACAGCCAGTACATTTCTCTTCATCTATTTCCACTATTTTTCTTATCATCAACAAACCTCACTTGAGATATATTTCATATGAAATAATATTCATATTAAAATTTAAGGGTTCCTTCAAAGTAGTAAACCCTAAAACAATCTTTAACAATATCATGGAGGATAAATTGAGCATCTTGGGGAAGGTTAAACGGTTTGCAAGAAAGCTAAAAAAAATACCTTCCAACTTAAGGAAATCAATCTTACGATATCAGCAGAGTTATCGCAGAGGGATTGAGAAATTTGGTATCTGGTGGAAGATCTTCCACTGGAGTATGTGGGGTTTTGTTCTTGTCTTCTTAATAACTGCTACTATAATCTTTGTTTACTATCTTCCCTTGATGCAGAGCTTGAGGTATATCTAGGAAATATCCTCCCATATAGTATCTCCAACGTAATGAAGGTTTGATACAACTCGCCCCTTTTTAAGGGAACTAATATCATCATCTGATTTTATTGCTTCCCCTATTGCCAGAGGTTTACCGTGAGTATTATCTCTTATAACCACGATGTCGCTCTCCTTGAAATCGTCAAGATCTGTGATCCCTGGCGCCATGATATCGGCGCCGTTACAAACGAATCTGATAGCCCCCATATCAACAGTAACTGAAGGAAGTCTATCAACAATACTTCCACCAAGGAAAGGTATTATCTTACCATCTTTCTCTATAAACTCGACATTGTCGTCTAAGATATAGATTATATTGTCCTCATGCTGGGCGAACTCTATCTTTTCTGCACTAATCTCGCCGTATTGCTCAGAGACCTTTTCCAAGAATTCCCTGGTCTCACGCTTACCCATAAACTGTCGTTTCTTCATTGTGTGGACAAGAGCAAATGTAAAAGGGTGTTTAAAAAAGTGAGGTAAATCAGAGGCTGTCCTTAAAGGACTCCAGACGGTTAACAACCTCTTCCAGAACCGGGACAGGCTGGACCAGTGGGACCCTTATGAATCCATCAGCACCAAATCTATCCCCCGGGCTCAGCCTTACGTTCTGTGACTCCTCTAGCTTATCAAGGAACTCACCAGATCCCATCCCTGTACTCGTGACATCAAACCAGGCGTAGAAGGCTCCCTCAAACTTTTGACAGGGCCACCCTAGCTCGTCAACAGCCTCAGTGAAGTAGTTTCGGCGCTTCTCATACTCCTTCTTCCTCTCATCAACGTACTTGAAATCCCCTCTTAGGCAGGCTATTCCAGCCCTGTACACGAATGTTGCAGGTCGTGGTGCTGTCATCCCCCTGAAGAGATCGGCTCTGTCAAGGTATTTGTCTGGGATTATATCGTATCCAAGCCTCCACCCAGTCATGCTGAAAGTCTTGCTAAAGCTCATGATGCAAAGTGTCCTATCCTTGATCTCATCACCGAGACCAGCGACTGAGATAAACTTGTTATCATCGTATACGAAGTGCAGGTATATCTCATCAGCCAGTATAGCGAAATCGTTATCGACGGCTAGGTCTCCAATCGCTTTAAGCTCCTCCTCCTTGAAGACAGTACCAGTTGGATTAGACGGGTTGCATATTAAAGCGGCCTTCGTCTTTGGTGTAATAGCTTCTGCTATCTCATCAACATCAGGGTGATAATTACTCTCTCTATATAGAGGTACTAGGTTCATCTTGACCCCCATTCCCTCAAAGATATTCTTATGACCCATATAGTACGGCGTGAACATGAGGACCTCATCCCCCTGCTCCAGTACGGCTGCTAAAGCTATGAAAAGTGCAGCGCTACTGCCAGCTGCAGATATCACATTTTTAGGATCGTACTCGACTCCTGTGAATTCCTTATAATAGTCTACAACAGCCTCCTGAAACTGTGTAGGGTAACCACTGTAATGGGGATAGTGTGTGTTTTTACCCCCCTCTATTAAACCGATCAAGGCTTCATTGATTGCATACTGGGGAGCTTCCACATCAGGGTCTCCCGCGTTCAAAGCGATATATTCTTTTGGCAACTTGAGTATCACTCCCTTCAACTGCATAGTATGTTGTATTTAGAGGTTTCATCTAATGGTCAATTAGTGTGGGTGTATGTTTTTTGACAAATTATCAAATTTCTAAAATGCTAAAATTCCAATGCATCGGAAACGCCACGGGTCTAGGATAATTACCCTCTTGGAGGTTCACCGATTTTCTTTATTAGCTCTATGGTAGCTTTATCTCCATTCTTTGATCTAAATGCAAGTAGACCAATCCTTGTAATGGCGTTTCTCTGACCATTAGGATTATTAGGGTTGTAATGTCCCACGAGTTCATTACAAGGAAATTCCTCACATTTACCAGTGATCTACTTCTTTTTCCTCTATGCAGGCGTAAGTTTTGCATTCTCCCCAGAATGGGTTCCCTTTTGTCAGGTTACATCCACCGCATTTTGATTCTTTATAACCTAGGTAATTTGAACATAAAATGCAGAGTTCACCACAGCCTGATAATTTGACATCCTTTCTACTCATTGCTATCCGATTAATTTTTACGGATCTATTATAACAGTCTTATTTACTATATAATTCACTTCAAATAATCAGGTACTGCTGTAACTTCTAAAATAACATATCTGAATTATAAAAACTAGAGAAGGAAGCCTTCCTTTAGTGGGTCATCCGGATCGATAACAACCTGGTTGAAGCCAGTTATGTACGCGGTAGCCATGACCTCTGGGATAATGGCGTCATACTTTCCTACTTTAACCTCCTCGGCAATCTCTCCCACCATGACAGTTCCTATCGTGGACTCGAACTTCACTTCGTCACCGGGTTTCATCTCTCCCTTACCATACATAACAGCCATCCTTGCATTTGTGCATGTACCGGCAGGGCTTCTACATGTCTGCTTTGGTCCAAAGACGTTCCAGTGCCTGCTTGTATACTCCTCTTTGCTTGGCTCAGTGTAGAATGTAACTAGGTCCAGTATGTTCAACTCGGGGTATTCTGGGTGGTCAACCTTGATCTCATCAGCGATGTGATTTCTTATCCTCCAGCCTAATGGTATCCAGTGGTCTTTGTTCTCCTGAGTTGGCTCAAGGTCTATACTATCAGCGTCTATGAATGCGTACCATAATCCACCGTACCCTATGTCCGCTTCTACTTCTCCTAAATCTGGTATGTCAAATTTCATGGTTTTCCAGTAAAAGCTGGGAACTCCACGCATGTATATTGCCTTTGCAATACCATTTTCCACCTCAACCCTTGTCTTAACAAGGCCTGCAACTGTATCGAAGGTTATCTCGGTCTCAGGTTCCTTAACTTCCACCATCCCAGTGTTTACGAGGGCAGCTGAACAGCTGTATGTACTATCCCCACAGGCACTGAAGTAGCCATCAGTCCATAGATAGATGACGCCAACATCAGCTTCCGGGACACACGGCTCAGTAAGCACTGATCCCAGCATTCCATCAAACCCTCTAGGCTCCTTAAGCATAGTACCAATCAAGTGATGATAATGTTCTTTGAAATAGTCCTGCTTCTCCTGCATTGTCTCCCCCCTGATCTTCGGGATCCCTCCCACCAGTATTCGGGTCGACTCCCCGCTGCAATGCGTATCAATACAGGAAATGTAACGATTAAACTTCAAACTCTGACACCTGTAACGAAATTGTATCTTGTTTTCTTAAAACTATTGATTTCAGACAGGAAAAAGAGGGAAAACTCAGGTTTTAACCTGATGTTCCTCGGGGTGATACCATCTTTCTTTTATCAACCACTGAGGCATAATCAGTAAAGCAGTAAGTCCTCCTAGGGCACATACTCCGAGCTCTCTGAGGGTAAGGGGAGAAAGCTTGAATATGTTACTAAGGAAGGGGATGTAAACTATCGAGAGGTGAAGCAGGATTGACAATATCACAGAGCCAACCAGCAACTTATTACCAAATATTCCCCTAAATCCTTGCTGGAGAATATTTCTCCTCTCATATCTTGTCTGGAAAGCAAGCACCATCTCAAAGAACACGATGGTGGTGAGTACCATCGTCCTAGCCAGGTTCAAGTCGCCTAACATAAGATATGAATCTCTATAGATTAGCATCGAGGCGATAAAACCAATAACTGATGCTACCAAGATAAACTTCCAGAACCTGTTCAACAATCCTTCCTCTGGGTTTCTTGGGGGTCTTTCCATTATTCTGGGTGAGGGAGGGTCCATGCTCAGGGCGACTGCCGGAGGGCCATCTGTTACCAGGTTTATCCAGAGAACGTGTATTGGGAGTAATGGTAAGGGTAAGCCTAATGTTATAGAGGCGGTTATAAGCAGGAATTCATCAAAGTTGGCGCTAAGCATAAGCCGGACGTATTTCGTTACGTTATCATAGATCTGTCTTCCACTCTTAACTGCATTGACAAGCGTTGTATAATTGTCATCCTCAAGAACCATATCAGAGGCTTCTCTCGTCACGTCTGTTCCCTTAATCCCCATTGCGACGCCGATATCAGCTGTCTTAAGTGCAGGGGCATCATTTACGCCATCCCCTGTCATTGCTACTATGTGGCCTTCCCGTTTGAAGGATTCGGCTATCCTTACTTTGTGTTGTGGGCTGACTCTACTGAAAACACTGACTTTTTCGATAATCTCGTCAAGGTCGCTATCACTCATGGCTTCGACATCTTCACCGGTGTAAACCTTTTCCTCGTTTTCTTCCTCAATGATCCCAACCTCTTTCGCTATTGCAACCGCTGTAACACGGTAATCCCCTGTCACCATCACTGTCTTAATACCGGCGTTTCGAGCTAATTTAATGGCCTCAAATACACCTTCTCTTGGGGGATCAATCATTCCTACCAAACCAATGTAAGTAAAACCAGATTCAACTTGTTCTTGTTCATACTCCTCTTTTCTATCCGTCTCTTTGTAAGCCAAAGCCAGGACACGGAGAGCACGTTCAGCCATATTATCTACGTTTTCCTTCTGTGATTCAACATCCTCATCTGTTAGCTCTCTTCTACCCTCAGAAGTTAAAATAGAGACACTTTTTTGCAGTATGAGCTCAGGTGCCCCCTTAACATACACCAAAGGCCCGCCCTCTCCCCCCTTACGGATACTGCTCATCATCTTTCTCTCTGAGTCAAAGGGGAACTCATCCAATAATTCATACTCCTTCTCGAGCTTATCCTTGGTGTAACCAATTTTCTCTCCAGCCACTAATAGTGCCGCTTCAGTTGGGTCTCCCACTACGTTTACCCTAGTTGATTCTTTAATGAGGCTGCTGTCATTGCATAATACCCCCGTTCTAAGTAGGAGTTCTAGCTGCTCGTCTTCCTCTGGGTTTATTTTTTCCCCGTTTTCCTTGAATTCTCCCTCGACCTGGTACCCTGTTCCGGTTACCTCGATTTTTCTGTTTGGTAATACTATGTTTGTAACGGTCATCTCATTTTTAGTGATTGTCCCTGTCTTATCGCTGCAGATCACCGTTGTGCTTCCCAGGGTTTCTACGCTGGCCAGTTTCTTCACAATGGCTTTCTGCTTGGCCATCCTGTTAACACCAAGTGCGAGGGTAATTGTCAAGACAGCTGGGAGTCCCTCTGGGATAGCGGAGACCGCCATACTGACTGCGGTTAGAAATATTTCACTAAGTTCTATTTCCAGGAAGAAATAGCCCATTATGAAAATCCATGCTGTGAGTACCAGGCTTATCGCTGCCAGTTGTCGGCCCATACCCTCCATTTTTTCTTTAAGGGGTGGGGCCTCCTTTTCCAGACCAGAAACCATTCCAGCAATCTCGCCAAACCTCGTCTCCATTCCGGTACTTATCACGATGGCCCTTGCTCGACCCTTTGTTACTGTGGTGCCCATGAAGATTAAATTACTTGGATCTGACTTTTCCTCCTCCTCAGCTTTAGCAGACTTGTGAACAGGTACAGATTCACCGGTTAATACCGCCTCATCTACTGCCATATTATATTCTTCAATGACCCTACTATCCGCTGGCACCCTTGTACCAGCTTCAAGGATGAGCAGATCACCTGGTACGAGTTGAGTTGACTCAATCTGTTTTTCCTCACCATCACGTAGAACCACAACTTTTTGAGTTATCATCTTCTCAAGTTCTTCAACAGCCTTCTCAGCCCTGTATTCTTGGAAGAAACCAAGCGCTGCGTTCAAGATAACTATAGCAGCGATTACATACGTGTCTGTGAAAGCCTCGCCTTCTATGTAAGCAGTATAACCTGACACAGCTGCTGCAATAATTAGAATCACCACCAGTATGCTCTTAAACTGGTCTATTAGAAGCTGGAGGGGGGAAAATCCACCTTTCTCCTCTAATTTATTTGGGCCATATTTTTCCAGTCTTGAATTAGCCTCATCCTGTGATAATCCTTCCTTACTGGTATCTAGTTCGTCTAGGATCTCCTCTACCGTCTTCGTGCTCCAATTATTTTTCTCTGTCAAGCCTATTCCCTGGGATAATATGGATGAAATTTGAAACCTACTTTAAAAAGGTGGAGTTATAAATTGATATCTACACGTTCTTTCAGCTTCCTCTCCGCCTCGTTTATAGGGTGATCGAAAGCCTCCTTTAACAGCTTATTGAATACTGGATAACCCAAGATCTGCTCAAGTTGCCAGTCCTTAGCGAATTCACCAGTCTTAATCTCTCTGACAAGTTCTTTAATCAAATCCCTGTAATTTTCCGGCATCACACGATCTGCATAGACAAGTTGCCCATATTGGCTCGTCCTGCTATGGAAAGGAAGCTGAGTAACTAGTCCGTCTTTCGCGAGGCTACTAGCTACCTCCCCAAGTTCCCCGCTCATATAAGTCTCCAATAGTACTGCCTCAGGCGTGTAGCCCATCTCGGTTAATACCTCGTAGCTCAATATTAGTGCTCTACTGATGACTGGTGCAATAAAGTGCTCGCTGAAATGATCCAGTTCAGTTTCCTCTGCTACTGTTATCTCCATGGCTCCTGCCCTTGTTGCACCTATAGCTTTACATAGAGCTAGGACACGCTCCTGTGCTTTTCCCGTTGAATCCTGGTGAGCGTAGAAGAAGACAGGGGCTCCACTGCCTTTCTCGTAGAGTTCTCTGACGAATTTCCCGACCATTCTTGGGGCCACCATAAGCACATCAATGTAATTTTTTGGGACGAGGAACCCGTAATGGAGATTGTACCCATGCGCGAAGACTATTGCGTCCCCCTCATGGAGATTCGGCTCTATGGATTCATTGTAAACCTTAGGCTGAACCTCATCCGGGAGCAGTATAAAGACAATGCTAGCCTTTTTCGCAGCCTCAGATATATCATAGGTATCGAAACCGTCTTTCTCTGCTTGTTCGAAACTAGGGTCCCTGATGTTGCCTATTATAACATTTAGGCCGCTGTCTCTCATGTTAAGAGCCTGGCTGCGCCCCTGGTTCCCGTAGCCAATTACCGCAATTTTCTCATCTTTTAAAACCGAGAGATCTGCGTCTTCGTCGTGATATATGTTAACCATTCTAATCAAGAAGATCGTGGTATAGAATAAAAATCAGTAACTATGAGAACAAGGGTTTAGAGTCCAAAGGGTTTTCCTTCTTCAAGTATTTTGCTTGGAATTTTTTCCTTCCACTTGTTGAGCCATTCCCTGTCACGATCTTCTTCACGCAGATCATCAGGCATTAGCTCTGGAATAGTCTCCACTGCGCTGCCTATTGGATACCAACGCCCGCACTCGTTGCAGTGAAGCAATCCTTCTTCAACCTCGATCAAGTTGAGATATCTGTAAAGTACATCCATTCCCTCCGGGAATCTTTCAAGAATTTCCTGCGAGTCAAGGTCCTTATCGAACTTTAACCTCTCAAGAAATTTCCGCACATCGATATAGATTTCCTGTGCGTAGACCGATCCTGTCTCGTCATTGATCTCTTCCAGCGCCTCTGGGCTTATTGTATTATCCTCTATCTGTTTAGCAAGGTGCTCATACTGCTTCGTAAAGTACTGGCTAGACTTTCCAGCCTCGCGGTTCATCTTCTCCATCTCCTTCTCGGTGGTCTCCCATGTGAACCAGTATGCCTCAAGTGGATGGTGCTTATCAATTGGACAAGCCAGAATGTTAAGGAGCCAAGGCTTCATTTTATTCGATGAATATGCGTTGGGGAGAGATTTAAAACTTGATAAGTAAACGGTGGCTTCGTTTTTACTGGTTATCTGAATAGGGGGTACTTTTTCAGGTTTGGAAATCCCGACTTGCTGAATTTTCTCCTTTTACTTGGTTTTTCCTTGATCCAGTTGTACATGTCCCAGAAGTTTTTACCCCATTTTTCAGTCCTCTCTTCGATGGGCTCGTATCCGATGTTTCATAGCTCATTTGTGTAAGCTAGCTCGACGAGGTACTGGCCACGGCCTTCAATTCTACCGCGTTCGATCTTGTCTTCATCGAATTTTTCGGTCAATGCCTCTGCTGCTT
>WJIV01000109.1 GCA_014730055.1 Candidatus Bathyarchaeota archaeon | reverse complement strand
ATATTCGAGCATTATGGTAGTGATAGCGTCTCTATGATTGCAGGGGGATCGAAACCCAACCTGCTGTGTGTGCCCTGCAGGTACAGCCATAGCCCCATCGAGATGATTCACTTAGATGATATGGAAAACATGGTTAGGCTGCTACACAGTTTCATAACCTAACCAGATTACATACCGATCCCTTTTTCCTTATACCTTTTTTCCCATTCCTCAAACAATACTATATCCTTCGGGCTCCTTAGATGGTCACTACAGAGGATTCCATCGAGATGGTCTATCTCGTGCTGTAATAGTTCCGATAATCCATCATGGAAATACTCAGCGTGCTCCTTCCCATGCCTATCCAAGTATTCAACTCTTATCTGCCTATTTCTGGGTATCTTGACGAAGAAGGAAGCCTTCATGCTAAAACAACTGTCCCAGACATCGAAAGTCTCTTTGCTTCTCGAGGTAATTTTAGGGTTAATCAGATAGAAGCTCCTATCGGGCATCTGAATGTAGACAATACGTTTGTTGTATCCTATCTGAGGAGCGGCTAACCCTCTTCCCATACCATAATCTTCCTGAAGTCGCGTCAATGTATCTTTAAGGTCATCAAATAAGTCATTCAGAGTCGATATATCATCTACACTCTCGCAAATATTACGTAAGATAGGATCCCCGAGTAACAGAACCTCTCGTATCGTCATATTATTACCATAAAAATTCGAGGCTTATATTTTCAACCTTTGAGATTACAAATATTTTTTTCTCTATAATACCAATATAGTTTATGATTTATGAATAATATAGATGAAGGCTATGATCCTAGTTTTATCCCGTGTTCTTTTTCAAGAAAATCCTTTACAGCTAAATTAATAATGTAACTTTTGTGGGGGTATTTTATTCTATTTTCCTCAAGTAATTTGTCGAGTATGTTATTTAATTCACTGTCAATACTTAATGAAATTCTTATTTTGGCTTCCATAATCTGATATAACCTGTTATCTTAATTATTGTAATAATTTGACTCTTCTTATATTATAGTTTCCCCCTGGATGCTACGGGGTATGTTTTAGCATATTTTTTATATCATAATGTATCATAATGTATTACGAACGGGGTATTAATGGTGGAAACTTTCTCATAGTTTTTCCCACCACCATTATCCCCTGCAGTATTAAGAAATATTCGCCTTATTAGGCAATAGCTTGGACTTTTATTAGTGATCTGGTTATAAAGGAAAATACGTAGTTTAAACTGAGAGTGAACATATGAAGAATTTCAACACCAATATAAGTGGAAAAACTTTACTTGGATCAACTGATATCGAGGTTTCGCGTCTTGGAACTGGTACGAACCGGTGGGCATATGGTGAGAATGACGAAAAAGTTCAAAGATTATACAAGGCTTTACTTGATAAAGGGGTAAACTTCTTTGATACAGCTGAGGTCTATACAGGAGGAAAGTCAGAGAGACTCCTTGGAGAATGCTACAGAAAAGATGGAAGACCTGCTGACTTAGCTAGTAAGTACAGGCCTCAAGCTAGTCGTCGAACAAAGAAGGATTTTACTAAGGCCCTGGACGGATCTTTGAGAAGGCTAGGAGTAGATACTATTGATCTTTACTATATACATAATCCCCCAAGTGCTCAGAGTATCGAGGATCTTATGGACTACATGGCGGAGGCTTTGACTGAGGGAAAGATACGCTCTGTCGGTGTAAGTAACTTTGATGCTGAGCAGATGAGGAGGGCTGCTACGCGTCTTGAGGAGAAAGGGATTAAGCTTGCAGCGAATCAGGTCGAGTATAGTTTGCAACATCGCGAACCCGAGAAAAATGGTGTCCTCGAGACATGTAATGAGCTAGAAGTATCCCTAGTAGCTTACCGTCCACTAGTTAGAGGGCAACTCGCTTCAGTGGAGGAGACAAAGGTATCTAGGAATCAGTTGACACTTGAAAGTATTATCGAATCCATAGCTAATGAACATAATGGAACCCCCAGCCAGGTAGCTCTTAACTGGTTACTTCAAAAGGATGAATTGGTTATACCAATTCCTGGAACAACTAACATGGATCATGCTATTGAAAACGCTGGCGCGTTGGATTGGGTCTTGAGTAAAGCAGAGTTAGGCGAGCTAGACGAAGCATCAGCCTAAATCTATTTCATTTTGTATATAATTATTGAAATTAGACTATATTAAAAAATGACTTTAAGCTCTAACAGAAACCTGTTTTTCCAGAATATTGATTACCATCATATCCAAACAATACAATAAGATGAGTATTATTGAGTTAGGAACACAATAAGGAACCTATTA
The DNA here is from genome assembly GCA_014730055.1 of Candidatus Bathyarchaeota archaeon. Next base: position 9,183 of record WJIV01000109.1, on the reverse strand, counting down.
CGACAAAAATTATTTGTAAATATTACAGGAAAACTTGGGGCCACCACTATAGAATTCAAGTTATGATTCTAATTCCAGTAAAAGTTTATCCTATTCAAGCATTTAATTATAGGCTTGTTAGAATCACTCGGTCAAGTTAAATAGCCAGATCTGGTTCATCTTTAGCTCTCTTGAAGCTCTCACCTCTCCATAGGGGTCTTTTTTTCAATGCAGCGAGCTTAGAGATGTATCTACCAGGAATGATCTCAATGCGTGTATTATAAAACACAGTTATTTGATTGTAATAATCTCGAGCTAGTGCTATTCGGTTTTCAGTCTCCTCCAGAGTATGCTGAAGACGAATAAATTGTTCTCTAGCTTTCAACTCCGGAATATTGTCTGCAATAGTGTTAAGAATGGGGGTAATGGCTTCCGAGGTCATCTGGTCATCTATCTGACTTCTTAGCTTGTTGATATTTTCTTGGGTTGTTTCCTCATATCTCTGATATCCTTCTACTACTTCGGTTAGTTGTGGAATAAGATCTTCCCGCCTTTTAAGCTGGATATCAATCAGAGACCAAGCCTGGTCAACTCTATTCCTGAGGGATACAAGGCTGTTATAGACAACTATAGTATAACCGAAACTGGTAGCCGATAGGTAGAATACTATTGAAGAAAAGAATATTCGAGATGTGAAGCCTCTTAAGAAGAACAGAGGGAGTAGAGATAATATTAGACCCAGTGTGAAAAATTGAAGAAACCTGTTGCGGTATACTCTCCTCACGGATTTCTCACCGCCAGTGGAAATTACAAACAATGGTTCCTCCTCATCATAGGAGATTAAGGGCGCAACTATATCCTTTCTTTCATTTGCCTGTCCTATTACATATATGGGGGAATGAATAGGTATGAGGGTCTCGGTCAATCTCCGACGATGTCTTGAATTACGTACACTGCGTCTTGGTCCCTTACCGTAGTATCTTGGATCTCGTCTTGTTATGGTCTCCCGTAGTACATTATCTCCGTGTACACTGGCACCCTCTGGATCGATTTTAATCACCCCAGTTTCATCCTTGAGGTAAAAGGATGGTGCTTCTCCGCCATGTGCCACTCTTTTCCACCCAGATTCTGTTCTGGTGCGTGTTTTTGTGTTGCCATCGGTATCTCTGTAGGTCTCTGTTACCTGTCGTCTCCAATGCTCCTGAATGCAGTAAGTGTAGTACACGCATCGTGTTTCCGTTAGGTGGCTGATTAATGGGTTCTCCGACTCAGCAGTTCCCTTAAGTTCTGCTAGCCCTATGAAGACCCCCATTGCTTTGAGTGTTGGCGTATCATCGATTAGCCGTTTCCGATTTAGGTCTCTTAACCCCCATACGAGGCATATTAGGCTCAATATAATTACAGTCAGAATAAAAAATGGATCGAAGCCAAGATTAGGGGTAATCAATTTATCAATAAATCCTATGAGGAAATCTAAAAAGGGATCCACATCATACTTAACTTATACTTTCTTTCTGATCTATTTACCAAGTATAACTCCGATAAGTAATTTCCTCACCGTTACTATGAGGTTTAGCAAGTTGCTTTATTCAAACAATTGGTTTAATTTAGATTTCTTTCTAGGTTCTTTTTTTGTAGTTCAATGAGTTCTCTAAGAATAGCTAAATCCCCCGGCTGCTCAAGCAATGCTTGATAATCCTTTGATTCTCCTAGTTTAAAACCAGACCAAATACCTATCGCCAAGCCAACAACTAAAATTCCATACCAAATATCCCGGGCAATCCAAACACTGGTGCTCCATAAAAAGAATGGGAACTCGAATACATGTCTTCCTCTGGAGACCCATATTAGGATTATCTCAAGTTGGTAGAGGGCAGCTAATGTTAAAAACACACTTAGGATTAAACCGATAATTGGTATAGAGTAAAAATCCCTGATTATACTGTTTCTCTGTTTTTCCACAATATCTTCTGGGAAGGGGTAGCTAAAAGCATATTTAAAAAAATGAGAAATTTATGAAAAGTGACCTAGAATTAGGAAAATCAAATATTTGATTTGTTATAAGATATAGAAAGTTTCTCATATATACATGCGTTTATGGTTAGTAAATATTCAGTAAATTTATTTCTTGAAGAAATTGTAAAAAATCAGGAATGGGTAAATTCTGGACAAATTTTATTATAAATTATTCCAAATTGTAGTCAAATTTTTAAGAATCCTCTTGTAGTCTTACCAAGAAAAAGTCCCCTTAATTTGTGATATTATGCATAAGGATAGTCCGGGTACACTTTCGGTATTAAGAGAGATCTTCAAGACTAGAAATGTATCTGTTCTTACAACTACTCAGACCCTATCAATGATAATAGGAACATTATGGACACCTTTTCAGGCTCTATATATACTTGAACTAGGTGCTTCGAAACAAGACTTGGGGTTGATTTTTACAATACAAAGTTTTACTGAATTACTAATACAAATACCAGGAGGGATTCTAGCAGATCGATGGGGTCGAAAAAAAGTGATAATTTTAAGTGTTTTTCTACGTCTTCTCTCCACTCTAATATTTTTCTTCGCTTTCCACTGGATCCATATAGCTCCAGCCTTGATTCTGACATCTGCATCCATAATCAGTGCTCCAGCCTCAAGTGCGTTATTGGCTGAATCGATACGAAAGGAAAATGTGAGCACTGCCTTCGCCGCTATTAGAACCATTACAGAGTTTCCTCTTATATTCACTAGCTTAATTGGAGGGGTTGTCATCGATAAGATCGGTCTAATCCAAGGGGTAAAGACCATGCTTATTGCGTATGTTCTTGTTAACTTGGTCTCAATATTGCTTCAATGGATTTACATCACAGAGACGGTAGTGAAAACACCATTAGAAGAAGAGAAAATTAATCGAAAAGGATTACTCCAAGATATCAAAGAATTGTCTGGAAATATCTGGGTCTTGGCAATAATTATGGGAATCAGTACTTTTGCACTCAGGTTAATATCCTCATATACGGTTGTATATGCTACCGAGGTTATAGGCCTATCAACCACTCAGTGGGGACTACTGGGGGCAATTGCTAACCTAACTGCTATCTTAGTTAGCATACCCGGTGGAAGAATATCCGACAGCATAGGAAGAAAAACGGGAGTAATTCTCAGTAGGATACCAATGACGCTTGCGACTCTTGGATATACAATATCAAAAAATTTCACACATTTAGCAATTGTAAGAACATTAAATGGCCTGGGATCAGGTATAGGAGCAGACTTATACGGTACACAGGGAGGCCCCCTCTGGCAGGCACTTATAGTTGAGTATACACCATCAAGCGAAAGAGGAAAAATAATGGGAATAATAGGGACAATAAAAAGCGTCCTGTCTGCCCCCGCATCATGGATTGGAGGCTATCTATATGAAAAAATCTCTCCATCAACACCTTTTTGGGCAAGTTTCCTTATAGACTCTTTGGCTATCCTAGTTTTAGTTACCTTATTGAAACCAAGCCAGTATGATACTGAAGAATAAATAAATTAAGGGAATTTGTCATAAACGTAAAAGCACCAATGTTTTGATCTGGTTAAATTTGAAAAATCCCTGAGGATAAATAATTTTCCTGAAAGAAACAAGTTAATTTTGGAGAAAATTATTGGTGGGGTCGGAAGGATTTGAACCCTCGATATTTGGGTGTCTCCGCTCCAGAAACTCGTCATCTCCTCGCGGATCCGTTTGCTTCTTGTATTTTCTGGAGCCCAACGTCGTGCCAGGCTGGACCACGACCCCGCCGACAATTCTGCATAGATATCAAAATATAAAGTTACCCCTTACTGGATAGCTATAAATAATCTAAGAGTTTTAGGGTCTTATTGGCTCTACTATTTAGGAAAAAGCACCTTGAGAAGATTCTTGAGGGAGAGAAGACGCAGACGAGAAGAATTAGAAAGCCGAGGGTCAAGACGGGAAGCATGTATAGGCTAAGGAGAGGATACTATCCTATCCCTGAGTTGATAGAGATAGAGGAGATTTTTCAGCAGAAACTTGGTGAAATAACTCCAGAAGAAGTCTTGAAGGAGGGATTTAATTCTTTTGAGGAATTTGTCAAGGAGTGGGAGTCAATTTATGATGAGTGGGAACCTGAAAAGAAAATCTGGGTAATTGAGTTTCGGTTAACTGAAAAGCGAGAATTAACGGAATAAAGGTAAATACAAGAAATAAATTCCTTGTAAGGGTATCCGAAACGTTTAAAGAAAAGCTCGTATGTAACTGGATGGGTAGCCGGCCAAAGGGCGTGGGACCCACCCGAACCCATTCCGAACTCGGAAGTTAAACCACGCTCCGTTCGCGGCATTAGTGTTGTCTTCGGCTACGCGAAACCGCGAAAGCTGGTGGCCCACCTTTTAAAAAAATAATTTAATTAGACTACTCCGAGCCGGTGTAGCTCGTCGTTGAGGACTTCAATTGTCTGCTTGTATTTCGTCTGTCTCTCGGCGTACTCGTTGCCGGTTAAGGTACCGGCCTTGAATTGCCCTTCCAGTGCCTCAAGGTTTGCCTCGATCTCGGCTATCCTGTTCTTAATCATCTCACCATAGTCTGGTTGCTCTTGAGTGAGTGTAGGTGCTACATCTGCTTTTACTATACCGTCGTTTATTCTTAGTATCCTGTCAGATATTCTGGATATGTTGGGGTCGTGGGTGACCATGATTACGGTTTTTCCGAGTTCCTGGTTTATCTTTCTCAGGTACTCGACAACTATTCGTGCGTTTTCGGTGTCAAGTTCCCCGGTAGGCTCGTCTGCGAGTACTAGTGGTGGATCATTGGCAAGTGCAGCAGCTAATGCGATTCTTTGCTGCTCTCCTCCGCTGAGTTCGCCAGGTTTGTGGTTCATTCTGTCTTTCATTCCCACGACAGAGATTAGTTCTTCCACTTTTCTCTCTCTGTTTTTAGCCGGTATCCCTAGGGCAGCCATAGGCATCTCAACGTTCTCAGCTGCTGAAAGGGTCGGTATAAGATTCATATTCTGGAAGACATGCCCTACAGTGGTCCGTCGAAAGTTCACAAGGTCCCCTGGAGTCATGTTGGAAAGATCTGTGTCAAATACTCTTACTGTACCCGCCGTAGGTTGGTCCAAGCCACCAATTATATTTAGAAGAGTTGTTTTTCCTGATCCGGAGGGCCCTATGAGGCTTACCATCTCTCCTTTTCTGACATTTACATTGACGCCTCGGAGTGCCTGTACCTCGATATCTCCAGTCTTGTATACTTTTATAAGATCTCTTACTATTACCGCGTTTCTAATGCTCATCTTATTCCTCCAGGTTTAAGTCCGGTTTCCTCGATATCCTCCGCACTGTCAATATTATCGGAATTACCGTGGCAACTAGTAATAATCCGATTATAATTAAGAGATTTAACTGTGCAGATAAGGGAAAGACGATTCTTCTCTCAATGCTAACAGATAGAACTTGATTGAATAGCTCAGTCTGACCATACAGATTGATATACCCAACTATTACACCAAGTATGATCGCGAAGGTGTTCATACCAAGATTTTCGACCAGCATAGTTGTTCCAAGCTGGCTAGGGCTGAACCCTCTAATGGACATAATTGTGAACTCCTTGTTTCTACTCCGCATAACTGTAAATACGATCAGGGCTACACCAACGCTTGCCACGAGCCCCGCCATATAGCTGCCTAGTTCCTCTATACGCCTCGGTCCAGCGAGGTATATGTTGTTCAAGGATTTCTCAAGCTGTAGTTCAGTCACGTCAACCCTCTCTATATCCCAGTCGACGTCCTCCACTTCTGTCTTAAACTGATCTAAGTCTGTGCCAGGTGCCAGTTTGACGAGGAACCTTCTTTTTTCAATTGTTTTCTTTCTGACATTCTCTAGGAATTCCTCGTTGACATAGACTGTAGGGTTCTGTAGGGTCCAGTATTCCGTAGGCTCCTTACCGAATAGCCCGACTATCTTGATTGGGAAGAGCTTACTCCTCAGCTTTACGAGGAAGACGTCTCCCACATCTATTCCAAGTCTATCAGCAGCTCCTTTCTCCATTATCCCCCCTGCAGGATCATCGGACATATCCTGGAATACCTGTTCAGGATCATCTATCCAGTTATTGTCAATATATGCGACCTGATACCAGTCCAGTGGGTCAATAGCTCTGATTGGGGTATCCCCGAGACTGCTCTCAGGGCTAAAGTGGGTCTCATTTGCCAACGCCTCTACCCCGGGGATTGCGGAGATTCTCTCAGAGAGAGTGGCAATATCATCCCCTTCGAATAGCCAGACTGAGGCGTCTGCTCCGACTGTTAGTCGGACTGCCTGTTCCATGAAATCTGTAGTGCTTGATACGTTGCCCACTACGGTTGTTCCATACCCTATTATCAGTGCGACCATGAAGGTTGCTGCTGCGGTCTTCCTGAGATTTCTCTTACTGCTGAGGGCTGCGAATTTTGATGAATCTCCCACAAATATACCAGCGACTCTCCCGAGCATGGTCTGGAAGCTGGGTATGAACATCAAGAAGAGGTTTACAAATCCCCAGAGGAACAGTATTGGTGCGATAAATCCTAATAGGTAATCTGTTCCCCACCAAGTATTGTAGAGTAGATTTACGATCAGGTTGCCTGAGTCTGGTCTAAACTGCTCCACGGTCAAACCAGCTAGGAGCATTCCCATCTTGTATGCGCCGAATAAGAAGGTGAGCAAAGCTAACTGCCACTCTCCCAGAGTCTCCCTCTCAGCCTCATACTCTCTGAGAGCATCCACCACATTGACCTTAAGAGCTTTCTGAGCTGGTCGATAAACTGCTAGAAGAGATAGAACGATACTGAATATGACACTGGTTATGAATGTAAGTATTGAGACGCTGTTAAAGACTTGTAGTAAGCTCATCTCGGGAATTACTAATACCAATAAGAGGGCCCCTAGCATTATCCCTGTAGCGGAGGCAAGTAACCCTACGAAAACCCCCTCAAAGAGAAGCAGGTAAAGGACCTGTTTATGAGTCATACCCCGTGTGAATAATAATCCAATCTCCCTTTTCCTCAAGCCATAGACTACATCCGAGACAGTGGCCCCCAGATACCATGCAGTGAAGAATACAGGGAGAGCAACAAGCATCGTACTAGTTTTCATCTGGTTGGAAAGGGATGAAATGGTATTCAGAATCTCAGTCAGGTAACTTCTTGGAGTGTAAAAGTGTTCTGCACCCGCTGTGTTTATCTCCTCTAAAATTAATCCGATCTTTCTCTTTGACCCTGAGATATCCCAGGGGTTAACTAAATTATCACGATCGAGCCTAATTAGTGCATCAGTAGTCTGGTCATCGACGGGCCTTCTCCTCTCATCGAGTATGGGATTAATCATACCAAGGAGGGTATTTTCGCTCATTATGATGAGATTGTAGTTGGGTCTTCGACCCATCTCCTCTCTACCTCGGATTAGGTCCCTCAGGTAGATATTGTATCTTCCAGTTCCTATGAGAAATGTTCTCTGATCTAAGCCAACTGAAGCGACTACTTCTCTAGTAAATGTACGATTTTCAAATCCCGGAGGATTAAAGGGTGCATAGGTTTCAAATGCGATTGTTACGGTCCCGCTTTCCAGTATTTCCGTGGCGTTACGGCTGCTGGCGTCGATGTATATTTTACCGTCTTCTAGATCATCGACGCCGGAGAGTCCGTTATAAATAGATGATTCGGGGGGTATAGCTAGCACAGCTGTATCCAAAGAACCGTTTAGAAGCGGTGAAAGAACTCTAAACCTCCACCTGATAAAGTGATCAACGGAGTCAATGCCCTCTATATCGCCAAGTATCTCGTCTATATCATAGTAATGGGTCTCAGTGAGGTTCTTGTCGGGCGAACTTGATATTATGTCTACATAAGCTGAATCAAGGGTCTTGTCCAGTATAGCCACACCTACGGCATCAGCCCCCTGCAGTATTCCTGAGAATAAGGTTGCAGCTAGGGCCACGCTTAGGAAAAGTGAAAGGAATAAACTTCTACCCCTTATGATACGTTTTATGGCGTACCTGAACATCTCTAACCATTGATCAGAGGCAATTTAAAAAGACTTTCAACGGGTATTTAAGTGAGAATCAATCTGACCGCTTATAGAGCTAACTTTTAAGCGAATATTTATAACCAATAGCTTGCTATCAACAGCAGTGAATTCAATGTTTCAAATGCTTGGACAGTTAATACCACAAGACAGCGAGATAGGTACCATAATACAGACGATCTTCAGCTTCGCCTTTATAATCTACCTATTCTATGCGCAGAGGATCCAGGCCATGACCATGCTACGTCAGATAGAGTCAACCCTGCGTAAGATCAAGGGACTCAGAGATAAGGGAAAACAGACAAGCATAGACACAATAAAGGAACTTGGAAGCCCAAACAGAGACCCCACACCCATGGTTGAAAGGTTCATGGAGCACTTCCTGATACCGCCAGTGGATATGGACCCAGCAGGCATAGTAAACAAGTTTGGAAACATCCTGAACGTTCGAGAATCCACCTTCGAAAAAGAGGTGGAATCAATGGCACCGAACGCAACTGAGCCCCAGAGGAACAACCTTGAAAACTTGCTTGAGGCCTCACTGGCGCTCAACGTCTTCTACAAGGTCATCCGTCACTATTACCTGATGGGCAAGAAGACCATGAACATCTACATAATCATGCAGATTCACATGATCCTACCAATGATACTACAACAGATAGAGGCCTACAGCGCAGCCTTACAGGCCTTCAAAGATGGAATACCCATAGGGGATGGCGTTGGTCCAATTGTAGCAGCCAAACTAATCAATGGAGCTGAGACCAGAGAAATCGCTAAGGAAATGGTGGCCGCTGAGGTTGAGTTTGAGGGCAGAAAACTCATAATTACAAAGGCACAGGGACCAGGTGGGACCGTTGGGAAGCCTGGAGATGCCGTTACTAACATTCTGAACGAGAACAAGGTGAAGATGCTCATAACCGTAGACGCTGCCGGTAAACTTGAGGGCGAGGAAGTCGGTGAGATTGCTGAAGGGGTCGGTGCAGCGATTGGAGGACCAGGAGTCGAGAAGTACAAGATAGAAGAAGCAGCCAACAAGTTTGGTGTACCCCTACACGCGGTTGCGATAAAGCAAGGAATGGAACATGTAGTAGCACCCTTAGTTGAGCCACTTTTCGAGGCGACCGACAAGGCTGTGAGTTCAGT
>WJIV01000108.1 GCA_014730055.1 Candidatus Bathyarchaeota archaeon | reverse complement strand
CTATAATCTATCGCTTTTACATGTTTCATGTAAAGGTATATTGAATTTCCCTCAGTATAACAAAGGACGATATCTTTTGATATATTCTTTTTATAAACTTAAGAGAATTTTGATTAACCTCTGTTTTGTGGTGTTTTTCGCCCCCTGGGGTTAAACTTATAGATCACCGTGATAAGCTGTAAATATGAGCTCCTTAGCGGCATACTTTTTCCATCAACAGTACAAAAAGATCTTTAAACTAGGTGACAAGCTAGCTGAGGTGGAGCCTCTCATCGACTGGGACGCCTTCAGGCCAGTGATCCAGCCCATCTTTGACAACCAGGGACCCATGGGAGGCCGCCCCAACATCGACCCGGTCATCATGGTGAAGATGCTCGTGCTCCAGGCGTGGTACGGGCTCAGCGACCCTGAGCTAGAGCGTCAGGTCAACGACAGGATAAGCTTCATGCACTTCCTCGAGTTCCCTGACTCTCTGCCTGACTATAGCACGGTCTGGTATTTCAGGGAGCGCCTCGCCGAGACGGGCAGGGACAGGCTGGTGTGGGCTGAGCTGCAGCGCCAGCTTGACCTGAAGGGGTTAACTGTCCGGAAGGGCGTGGCTCAGGACGCCACCTTTATCACCAGTGACCCGGGCCACGCGCCGGCTGAGGAGCCCCGTGGTGAGGAGGCCAAGACCCGGAGGAGCAGGGACGGTGAGTGGGCTAAAAAGGGAGCCAAGTCCAGCTATGGGTATAAGCTGCACGCTAAGACGGACGTGGATCATCGCTTGGTCAGGGATCTGGAGACGACGCCGGCGAATGTTCATGACAGCCAGGTTGATCTCTCCCTGCCTGGTGAGGTGGTGTACCGGGATAAGGGTTTCTTCGGTGTGGAGCCTCGGGGCTATGATGCTACTATGAAGCGTGGGACGCGGGGTCACCCGCTGGGTATACGGGACCGGCTTCGTAACAGGCGGATTAACAGGAAGAGGGCTCCCATTGAGAGAGTTTTCGCCGTTGTTAAGCGTGTGTTTGGCTCAGGTCACGTGCTGGTGACCACTGTTGAACGGGTTCACATTAAGATGGTGTTCGCGTGTTTTTGTTATAATCTGGTTCAGTTGAAGGCGCTGGGCGGTGGCTGACAGCGTGGGCTATCGATCTCGTCGTGGAGAAGGGCGCTGGGAGGAGTGAAAGGGGTGATCTGGGGCTCCTCTGGTGGCTTGGAGGCTGTTACGGGGTAGTTAAGTATGATTTTTCATTCCTTCTGGGGCTGCTATCAACAGAACTAGATGACAAAAACAGTCAAAAACCATGAAACAAAAGATAATCAAAATCCTCTTAATATTATAGGGATTAATTCCATATTTGTAAGAAAAATGTATATATGATATTGTTATTCTCATTGTCTATCGGCGATGAGGCTCGCCTAAACCGCTCAAAGTGAGCTAATAGCTTCTACCATAAAAACCAAAGATAGGCGTCTAAATGCTAGCTAAACTAAAAAAATGGTGGAAGATCAAAAACGAGGAACTCGATGAAACATTCATGGTCTGCCCTAGGTGCAAACAATGGGGAAATAAAGGTAAATGCATCTGGTGCGGATTAGACGCTAATGACCCTGAAAAGATAATTAAACTGAGGGAAAAACAAGCAAAAAAAAGAATAAAAAACGAGGCCCGAAAGCAAAAAATATACAAGATAATTGATAATTTATTCAATCTAAACCTAGTTGATTTCCGAAATTTACTAGAGAATTTAATCAAATGGACTATAATCGGATCTTTTATCGGGGTACTCAGTGGGACCGCTTCAGCGATATTTCTAATTAGCCTAGGCTGGGCAACAAACGCCCGGATTATTAATCCCCGCCTCATATACCTTCTTCCTCTAGTAGGCTTGATCATAGGCTATGTTTATAATCGATACGCTGGGATAGCTGCCCTGGGAAACAACCTTGTAATAGAGGAAATTCATTCAAATAAAAACCAGATTCCTCTAAAAATGGCTCCCCTAGTGTATCTGGGGACTGTTGCGACCCATCTATTCGGAGGATCTGCGGGAAGGGAAGGAACCGCGATACAAATGGGGGCAAGTCTAGCCGATGGTTTCAGAAGGTTAGCTGGTTTAGGAAAAGAGGATAGAAGGCTTATGATTATGGCGGGGATAAGTGGAGGCTTTGGATCAGTGTTTGGTACCCCTGTGGCTGGTCTCGTTTTCGGAATGGAGGTTCAAAAACTTGGCCGTGTTCAGTACGATGGGTTAATACCTTGTCTGGTTGCGTCATTTATCGGGGATTTTGTTACCAGAGCTCTTGGTGCTACACATAGTCATTATCCTCATATTTCACAGGTAAGCTTGGACGCAGTTACTATGATTAAACTAGCTATAATGGGGTTAGTTTTTGGTCTCGCAAGCATAATGTTTATCGAGTTAATTCATGGAATAAAACATGTTTTAAATCTAAGATTGAAATGGAAAACCCTTCACCCAGTTGTTGGAGGATTAACCTTACTTATACTGGTATATCTATTTCCAACAATTGAATATCTAGGTCTTAGCCTACCATTAATCACTAAAACCATGGATGGCTCGGGAGTCGAATGGTATACGTTTCTGTTAAAGATCATTTTTACCGCTATAACCCTCGGCTCTGGTTATCTTGGCGGTGAGGTGACTCCTCTTTTTGTCATTGGTAGTACATTAGGGTACGCCCTTGGCGGTATTTTTGGTGTAGATCCTACCTTGATGGCTAGTGTGGGTTTTGTATCTGTTTTTGCTGGGTGTAGTAATACCCCTCTTGCATGTAGTATAATGGCTGTTGAGTTGTTTGGAGGTGAAATTACCTCTTTTGTGATAATCAGCTGTTATATGGCGTATCTTGCTTCTGGGCATAGAAGTATCTATGGGACTCAACGGGTTGAAGTACCAAAGGTACCTTATGTTGAGGTTGGTCCTAATGAGAGTTTAATGGAGTATATTGAGAGAATGGATACTGGGTGGTTGCCTGCAATACCTGGGCTTAAGGGCGATATCTCTAATCGTTTTATTTCATCTATTATGACGCGAAAACCGGTTAGTGTTAATTTGGATACTTCTATAAATTCTCTGGTTGAGGCTGCTTTAAGTGAAGGTGTTCGTGGCTTACCTGTTATAGATCGAGAAAATCATGTTGTTGGTTTTGTTACGGATAATGATCTTGAAAAGATTGGGGTTCCTAGTCTTACACATCTAATGAAGTTATCTAAAGTTGAACGATTAAAAGTTCTCAAAGGTGTATTTGATTATTCAGTTAAGGATATTATGAGTTCTCCTGTTATTTGCTTGGGTATTAAGGATAGACTGGGTGATGCTGTAAACATTTTTAATGAGATGAATTTAAAGAGGGTTCCGGTTGTTGATGATAATCATCATTTAATTGGTGTCATAACGCGTTCAGATATTCTCAGATTTTTAGTGTTTTCCGATATGGTTGCATTACAAGAATGTAATATGATTTGTTGTGAATTACCCGTTGGGTTAGCTGAGTTAGAGCGTCCATTTTCAGTTGACGAGAACGCCGATGTTGGGGAAATAATTGAAGTAATGATTCAGAATAAGGTTAGACGAGTTCTAGTTGTGGATGCTGATGCCAAGATTAAGGGAATTATCACGGATAATGATCTAATAACTCGGTTAAGTGAGGACGATAGAATTTTTGTTGTTGATAGACTTTCTGGGTTCTCCACTACAGGAGTTGATGTCTCTTTTTTGGCGAGGGATATTATGACGTCTCCTGTTTTATCGGTTTGTAGTGATGATAATGCTGTTGTTGCTCTTAGAGTTTTAATAGATAATGAGTTGAAACGATTGCCGGTACTGGATAAGAGCAATCGTCCTCTAGGTATGGTAAGCCGGTCTGCTTTATTGAAGTTATTAACCGCTTATGATGAAAAATACGAATAATTTATTTTAACACGTAACTCAAATTTTTTTTATTTTACTTTTCTTATGCCTTTCAGGTAAGAATACTTTCATGTAAAGGTATATGGAATTTCCAGCAGTATAACAAGATATGCATTGATAAATTATTTTAACTAAATTTTTTCTAGGTAAGATTTCTTTTCTAAGATAGCTTTTGAATCAACTTGTTTAGGTAAGGTTTCTTCTCGAAAACCCTTTTTAAATCAAAAGGCTCAGGGAAATTGTGATGGGGATGGAAGAAGACACCTACTCAAGCATATTCCAGGCGCTGAAACACCCGATAAGACGTAGAATACTCAGGATGCTAAACGATAACCCGATGACCTACACAGAGATACTTAACGAGCTGGGAATCGATAACGGGTTACTGAACTATCACCTAGAGAACCTGCAGGAGCTTCTAGCAAAAGGAGAAGACGAGAAATACAGGCTCTCAGAATTCGGATCAGCAGGACTCTCAGTGATCGAGAGAGTAGAGACTCCGAAGGAGAACTCTCTCAATAAACAGTTGCTTAAACTAAACAACATCCAGAGCATAATAGTAATCTTACTACTAGTAACCTCAACGTTGTTAAACGGATATTTCTACAGAGATAATCTGAGCCTAAGAAAAGAGATACAATACTCTAAACTCTTTGACTCTAACTATACGACACCAATTTCAAAGGTTGAGGCAGTATCCAAAGCTCTGGTAAGCGATGGATGGACTTCATCAAGACTCCGCGGTATGGAGATATCTACCTCTCTAATCTACATTAGACATTGGGTATCTAATAATGGTAAAGAGTATGGATGGGACTACTTAGGAAACGTTAACCATTCTGTAAGTGATTACTCTCCGAGGTTTGAGTACAATACGACAAACCCTGGGGGTCATTCAGGGGCATTAGGTACTATGACGTATAGATATGTGTGGGCAATTACTGTTCAAAAATCATTAGGTGAGTTTTCGATACCGCCTCCAGGTTTATACTATGTTGATGTATGCACAGGAGAGTTGTTTAAGGGGGATGCCCTCGGATTTTGTTAACTTTTGAAACGATTAAATTGGTTTCACTGCACAGAAATCTGCCTCTCATCAATTCATCAAGAAACCTTGACTAAGCGTGTTGAGCGTTCAAAAAATTATTATTATATACATATCAGGTATAAGTTCAGCTAGCGATGGATAGAAAACGGTGCATGCATCACAATAAAATAAGCTTAAGATTACTCCTAGTGCGATTTCTTGTCAACAGAGAGCGCTAACAAAAAGTTGAGTAATGAAAAAACTATAACTAGGGTTATTTTGATAAAATGGGATCTAAAACTGCCTAAAAAGAGAAATAAAATTGCCACTGGAGAGATACATTATTTCATTTAAAATAACTGAAACTAATAATTCTTGATTATGAAAACATACATGCTTGTAATCCTGATTTTACATTCTATTGGATTATGTTTTTTTTAAAAATGAATTAAATCTAATTCCCACAGCAAGCATGTACTAAATGCACGCATGAGTATCTAAACGAGTGTTCAAACGAAAAATATATACCTCCATATAATAAAAATTAAAAAAAAGTTAAAAAAAACTTATTTTAATAAAAGAAGCCCTAAAAAGCCTTAAAATTAGAAACATAAAGTGCCGCCGGAGTGATTTGAACACTCGGCACCCCGGTCTTCAGCCGGGCGCTCTCCCAGGCTGAGCTACGGCGGCTTGTACTCTATACACACCTGATAAACGCCATATAAGTATTATCTAATCTCTCACCGAAGAAACAATATAACAGGTTGACATTCATTGATGCATGTTCAAGAAGATTTACGATGCCCTAGAAAATGAGATCTCAGGAGAGATCGCGTACAACTATGTAGACGAGATAAGCAGGGACCACCGTATCCAAGCCAGTCCCGGTTTAAGATCAGCGGTCAATTACGCAGTAGATACACTTAGAAAAAATGGACTTGAAGCTGAGGTGCAGAGCTACACTGCAAATGGCAAGGATTTTGTGTGGAGCAGTCTGATGTTCAAGGAGTGGAGTTGCGACAACGCCACCTTAAAGCTAGTTGAGCCGGAGGAGAATTCACAGTTTCTAGCAAGATGGGACGAATCTAAACTAAGCCTAATACAGAGAAGCTATCCTACTCCTCAGGGAGGATTAGAGGCTGAGGTAGTACACGTCGGAAAAGGTGAAGAGAATGAGGACTATGAAAATATCGACGTAAAAGGAAAAATGGTCCTATGCAACGGGGATGTGTCTAGGGTTCATGAGCTAGCCGTGGAGCAGCGAGGAGCTCTAGGGCTAATATATTATGGTACTTGGATTCGCCCACCTGTTCTCCCCGAGGGAGAGCTAGATGACGCATTAAAGTACACCAGTTTCTGGTGGAGCGGCGAGGAAAATCCCGGACTTGGTTTTGTTCTTACCCCGAGGAAGGGGAGATGGCTTAGAGATCTGTTAGAAGAAAAGCCCGTTAAAGTTCAAGCTCACATTGATAGCGAAATCTATGAGGGAACTCTTGACAACGCAGTAGCAACAATCCAAGGGGTGACTGACGAAGAGGTAGTAATTATAGCTCATATCTGCCATCCACAGCCAAGTTGTAACGATAATGCCTCAGGTTCAGCCGCCGCGATGGAGGCTGCAAGAGCATTACAGAAACTAATAGATCAGGGAGTTCTGGAGAAGCCAAAAAAGACGATAAGAATTACACTTGTACCTGAGATGAGTGGGAGCTATACCCATCTAGCTGCAAATGAAGAAAAGATCGATAAGATGCTGGCGGCTATTAATCTCGACATGGTTGGAGAAAAACAGAGCGAGACAGCGAGTTCCTTCATATTAGAAAGAACTCCAGAGGCAACCCCAAGCTATGTGAACAGCCTGCTTGAGACAATTTTCGAGGAAACTCAAATGGATGTCGAGAACCTGGGTGGGAGCGGAAAATACGCATTATTCAGGCATACGGTCACACCCTTCAGTGGAGGCAGCGACCACTATATATACAGTGACCCCACAGTCAAAGTCCCATGCCCGATGATAATCCAGTGGCCAGATAAATACTGGCACACAAGCTTTGACACCATGGACAAAGTTGACCCTGAGATGCTGAAAAAAGCTGCACTACTCACCGCGACATATGCATATACAATTGCGAATGCAGACGAGACCACAGCACTCTGGATAGCATCTCAAACCTATAGCAAAGAGAAACAATTAGTAACGGAAAGACTTCAGAGAGAAATCAATGAGGCAGCCAACAACCCAGATAGTATTCCCTCAAAGGAAGAAACTCTGGTAAAACGAACTAACTACTGGATAGACCAGTCTAGTAAGGCAATAGAATCAGTTAAAACCCTAATACATAACAGTGAAAAACTGGATAAGGAAATAAACTCAATGGTCAAGGATCTTGAATCAACCATCAAAGACCAGTTGGAAATCGGTCAGAAAATCATGAAAAAAGTCATGAAGGCTTCCGCTGTTAAACCTAAGACCCACGAGATTCCAGATAAGGAGTTAATGAAAGATGCTACAGAGATGGTACCCGAGAGAATATACAGAGGACCAGTAAGCACCAGATACTGGGAACGCCAGATGAAAGAAGAGGATAGAGAAGGCTTCAGAAAACTCGGAAAAGACTACGAAAACTGCAGAACATTCGGAACATTGGCTTTATACTGGACAGATGGAAATCGAAACCTAAAGGAAATAAACGAGCTAGTGGAACTAGAGACGGGAAAAACAAACCTGGAGTACCTAATGAAATATTTCAGATACTTAGAAAAAATGAATCTGATTAAAATACATGACCGATAACCTTTAAACTATAGCAATGTTCCCTATATGAACGCATAAGGGCCGGTGGTCTAGTGGTATGACATCGCCTTGACGTGGCGAGGGACGCAGGTTCAATCCCTGCCCGGCCCATTTTTCTAAATTCTTAAAATAAAATCTCGAAAATTTATCCTACACCTAGAATAATACCTATCATTAATATCAATAATACCGAGCCAGTTATGATAGTATAGGTCCAATCATGATTAATGCTATACGCTACTACGCTAGCTACTACCCTAATTAATGGGGTCGCTATTAAGATCAAGAAACCTATGAATAGGATATGACTTGGCTCGAGAAAGGGGCTACCCCATAATATCCAGTCCCAGGACAGGATCCCGAATACACAGCTATCATCCCCGGTCCACAAGAATAGGGATATCCCGATCATTATTAGAAAACCGCTGAGCTCGACACCATATCTCAGAATGCTGGATATGAAGACCTCAATTTTTCTAATGTTCAAAATAAACCGACTCCCGATGCAACCATCCTGATCCCGAGTAACAAAAGTACATAGACGAATATTTTCTTCAGGACGACCCCTCTAATATGTAATGCATAACGTGCGCCAATGAAACTCCCAATAAGAGTTCCAAGTACTACAGGTGCTGTTACTAGGCTATCACAAAATCCGTGACGTATGTAGACGAGAGCACTTGCAGCAGCTGTGACACCTATCATAAAGTTACTCGTTGCAACCGCGGCCTTCATGGGTATACCACTCACAATGTTCATAGCTGGGACCTTGATCCCTCCGCCACCTATTCCTAAAAGTCCCGACAATACTCCCGCAACGTAACTTATGCAAAACGTTGGTAGGGACCTTGATACACCGTAATTTATTGTCTCTCCCCTAGCGGAATCATAATAGAATGCTCCCAGATGTAAACGCTCAGCAATACTATCATTCTCTCTTGGATCCCAGCTTCTGTTACTTTTCCTCATTTGATGATACATAAGTAAACTGGCGTATAGTAGACTCAAACCGAAAACAGTTCTGAGAATCGTCTCACTCGCGTCAGCTGCAATCAATGCACCTGTTACTGCACCGAAGGTTGTTGCCAGCTCCAGAAACATTCCCAGCCGCATATTTGTGATCTCATCCCGGACATAAACACTTGCTGAGGCACTGCTTGTAGCCACGACTGCCAATATACTGGCACCAGCTGCGATATGAATTGGAAGGTCAAGTATGAATATCAGCAAGGGGACCATTATGACTCCGCCACCGAGACCGAGAAGAGCTCCGAGAAAACCAGAGACCAAAGCGATAAGTAAAGCGATAAGCATAAATAGCGGAGTCATGGACCAGATTGATATCTTATAATTTATTAATTTTATTGAAGGGTTTATCATGAAGATTAAGCTGATAAATAGAAAATATATTTTAATCCTAATCGTTTGTAAGATTATTTATAATTGAAAGTCAATATTTTGTAAATTACAGGTTTTTGGAAATAACTTAAATCCTATTATTAAAATCAAATAACTACAGGAAAATAAGATGAAGATCGACAAGGAGTTAGATTGTCTAGGATTATACTGCCCCGAACCCATATTCAGAACCCGGATGGCGTTAGATCAAATGGAAAAAGGACAGGTTCTCAAGGTTGTGGCTGATGACCCTGCAGCTGAAGAGGATCTGAAAAGACTTTCTGAGAGATTAGGACACGAAGTCCTCGAGATAGAAAAAGGAGACGAACAGGTAATACTCTATATTAAAAAGTAGTTTGTTAAGTAAAAATCTAATTCTGTGCCTATATAGATTTAGTTAATTATTTCGATTAGATTATTGTAGTAGTAAATAAATAATTGAATTTGTTGAAATTATAAATTCTTTAAAACAAAAAATCCTTTTTTATTAATGATTGCAGTTAATTGCTTTAACAAAGTGCCCGTTCAATCTTAATTTGATTATATAGATTAATGATAAGATGAATGCTATGCCAAATATGATAATAATCTTCTCTAGACTTATTATGAAAAGTGAAGGGCTGATCACACCTCCTACGGGGGAGAGTCTTTGATTTACTGTGCCATTGGTCTCTTCGTTAAAACTCAGTGTCATACCGGAATTTTCTTCGAACCAACTTGTTTCATTGAAATGAATTTCAGATACTCCAGGACCAATACAACGCATATTCAAAACAAGCCATATATGATCTTCATTTGTCACTGAACCACTCCCTCCAATATCGTTTAAAATCCCCGCATTAACTTTGGAGTCATCGAAGGCTATACTCCAATCTGGTAAAGGATTGATCTCAGTGCTTACATATTGTATTTGTGAAGAATCCCATAAATTATCAAAAGCAAAATTACGCATAATACCTGATATATTTCTGATAGAAATCTGAACTTGAAATAAATCACCAACACCAATATCAACAGTATTTGTATTATGGCTTCCAAACTCAACAGATAACTTGGTGCCTTCATTAGCGAATGAAAAGTATCTGAATCCTAAGGCGGATAAAAGTAACAAAAAGATCAGTGAAATCTTTGAGTATTTCTAAAACATTTTTTGTTAATTCAAAAGGGATGCTTTAAATATTTAAATTCGTGTGTTAGGCTCTAGAGTTTTATAAATTAAAACATATAAAATAATCAGTTTTTTTCTATTATATCTTCTAAAAATTAGAACATATTTAAATTAACCGAATCAACCGTGATACGTAATTATGTCCAATCACCTGACCGCCTATATGGATCATGGGTCTGGGAAACCAGTGGATCCTAGGGTTATCGAAGAAATGAACCCATTTTTCACAGAGAAATATGGTAATCCAGCAAGTTTCCATTCTAAAGGCTTCGAGGCATTAGAAGCAATGAATACTTCTAGGACTAAAGTCGCAGAGCTAGTTAATGCCAGCGCAGAAGAGATAATTTTTACATCAAGTGCTACTGAAGCATCCAACTTAGCAATACTAGGTGCAACTGGACGTTACAGCAAAAAAGGAAAAAGAGTTGTTATCTCAGCAGTGGAACATATATCAACAATAAATATTTGTAAAGAGCTTACACGGCAAGGCTTTGTAGTTGAAACATGTCCTGTTTGTAACACTGGAACAGTTGATCTAGAAGAACTTGATGAAATGGTCGATAAAAATACTATGCTAGTCTCTGTAATGGTCGCCAATGGTGAAATAGGGACCATCCAGCCTGTTAAAGAGGCAGCTAAAATTGCACATGATAATGACGCTCTATTTCACAGCGACGCAGCTGCCGCGATAGGACAAATAGAATTAGATTCCAAGAATATGGATGTTGATCTCATGAGCCTAAGCAGCAATGATATATACGGACCCAAAGGCATGGGTGCTCTCTATATGAGAGAAGGGATCAGAGTTAAACCTCAGATGATTGGTGGTGGTCAGGAGAGGGGCTTACGTTCAGGTAGTGAGAATATCCCAGGGATGGTTGGTATGGGAAAAGCAGCAGAGATCGCTATCAAAGAGATGAAAGAAGAGTCTAATAGATTGACCAAGCTTAGAGATGGATTGATATATGGATTACTGGAGATTCCTGACAGCTACTTGAATGGGCATCCGAATAGACGACTTCCAAACAACGCCAATATAAGGTTCAGCTATATAGAAGGCGAGGCATTGATTATGAGCCTTGACGAGCTAGGGATAATGGTATCATCAGGATCAGCTTGCGCGGCAAAGACCCTAGAGCCAAGCCACACATTACTCGCTTGTGGCCTAAAACATGAGGAAGCACATGGTAGCCTAGTTTTTACTCTAGGAAGAAATAATAACAACCAACAAGTGGAATACGTAGTCAATCAACTACCGGGGGTAGTAAAGAGGCTCAGATCTATGTCGCCCCTAACCCCTGAGGAGCTGAAATAAATGTATAGTGAAAAGGTCTTAGATCATTTCAAGAACCCAAGGAATGTGGGTGAGATGGAGGACGCGGACTCGGAAGGAACAGTTGGAAACCCGGTCTGCGGTGATATGATGACGATGTACATCAAGGTTAAAGACGAGAAAATTGAAGATATAAAATTCAAGACATTTGGATGTGGTGCTGCCATAGCTACAAGCAGCATGACCACAGAGCTAGCTAAAGGTAAAACTCTGGACGAAGCAATGAACATCACAAAGCAGGAAGTAGCAGAAGCCCTAGAAGGGTTACCTCCAGTGAAGATGCACTGCAGTAACTTAGCTGCTGATGCACTTCATGAGGCAATTAAAAACTACAGAGAGAAGAAAAAAGAATGAGTAAGAAAATAAAATGCATGATATGTGAAGCAGCGGAAGATGAAGACTGCGAATTCATGAGAGTGAAGATTGAAGAGAACGGTAAAGAAACTAAATATTGCTGCGAGAATCTACATAAAGAACATATATAAAAGATATAAGCAGGTAGTAGCTTGTTAACTTAATAGGAGCAGCAGATCTTGGATAAGAAGAAGCTAGCTGAGGCGGTCTCCGCAATAATGAATGCTCCACTGCTAACGCTAGTTACGTTCATACCACTTGCATTCAAGTATGGAAATGGTTCAACATTACAGCTACTGATGATAACAAGTGTTTTCGGTTGTCTTCTTCCAATATTAATGGTCGTTTATATGCTGAAAAAAGGAATAATTAGCGACTTTTATGCGCGTGAAAGAATGGAGAGATTCATACCCTTCCTAGCAACAATAGCGAGTTACACAATGGGCACAATATCCCTTATACTCGTCAATGCACCAGCCCCCATAACGGCCCTAATGGCTTGTTATCTAGTAAACGGAATAGTACTATTACTGATAACATTCAAATGGAAGATAAGCATCCATGCATCAGGTATCACAAGCCCTGTTACTGCTCTAGTGTATCTTCTTGGAACAAGGCTGTTACCACTTTTTCTGCTCTTCATACCCGTTGCATGGGCCAGGGTAGAGCTCAATGCACATGATAAACTCCAAGTTACAATGGGTGCACTAATAAGCACGCTATTAACCTGGTTCCAAATGGCGTTCTATGTAAAATATGTATTTATCTAAAAAAAGAAAGTTTTAGGAAGATTTTATCTTTTCCCCAATCATTTTACCAAAGTCGTATGCTTTTTTCCACTCTTCCTGTGTTGGCTTATAGCTGAACTCAATATCGTTTTCTATCAGCTCTATTCCTGCAGCCTTCATTTGCTCCTCTATGAATCTTTTGGCGCCTCCTGCCCAACCGTAGCTGCCAAAGGCCGCTCCAATCTTCTTCTGAGGACTTAGGCCTCTCATATAAGCTAGGAATCCTCCCGCCGTGGGGTATACGTGATTATTCAAAGTCGGACTCCCAACAAGGACTGCTTTAGCTTCTAGGATATCGGTCATAACATCGCTTCTATGGTTCTCAGTCAGGTTAAATACCATCGTCTCGACTCCTGTACTGCCTGCTCCCTCTGCTATTGCGTATGCCATGTTCTTTGTACTCTTCCACATGGTATCATATGCAATAACTACACGGTCTTTTGTTACACCATTAACCCAATCGAGGTACTTCTCGATAACCTCTATGGGTTTATCGCGCCAAATTACACCATGGCTAGGAGCGATGATTTCTATGTCTACTCCTTCAAGAGCCTTTATGGCCCTACTTACGCTCCTGTATAGAGGTAAAAGTATATTTGCATAATAGGCGGTAGCCTCATGCCATAGAAGATCCTGGTCAACCATATCGTTGAATCTCTCACTTGAGGCAAGATGCTGGCCGAAGGCATCGTTGCTAAGCAGAAGCTTATCCTCAGGAATATAGGTTACCATGCTATCTGGCCAGTGAGCCATGGGAACAGCAACAAAAGCTAAGGTCTTACCACCTAGATCTACCTGGGGCTTTTCTTCAATAGAGGTAATCTCTAGCTCTCCATAATATTTCTGAAGAGAATCTTTACCTCTCTTACTTGCTATAACCTCCGCTTGGGGGGCCACATCTATCAAGGCCTTTAATGAACCACTGTGATCTGGCTCAGCGTGGTTGCTGATAATGTAATCTATATCCTCAAATTCTACAATCTCTTTAATGTGACGAAGGAAAGTATCAGCAAAGTTCTCCTTCACAGTATCAACAACTGCTGTTTTCTCTCCTTTAACCACATATGCGTTGTAACTTGTTCCTCTGTGAGTGATATAACCATGGAAGTTCTTAACATCCCAGTCGACTGCGCCAACCCAGTAAACTCCATCTATAACTTTAGTCAAAACATCACCTTTGGAATCGAATTTCGAAGGACGAGATAAAAGGCTTATCTTAAACCAAGTAGCAAATAGGGTATCCAAGATGAAGCTAGCTGCCTCTACATTGCATTTACTGGATAGACCGTTAACTGAGGTCCGGCACAAGCTGGTAAGATTAGGGACTAAAAACATCGAGATCGCTGACAGCGGTCACCATGCGTTGAACCCAAAGATCGCGGAGCAGCTTCAAGAGCTTAGGGCCTCTTATGATCTGGAATATAGCATTCATGCCCCCTATGCGGATACAAATCTTTCCGCGGACGACGACCTGATACGTGAATGGATTCTAAAACGTATACGATATAGTATACGTTTTGCCAGTGATTTAGAGGCTAGATGTGTTGTCATCCACCCGGGTTGGACAACAGCAACGGATAGATTCATGAAAGGACGAGCTTGGGAACTTAACATCAGAAGCCTGCACTGGTTGCAGAGATATAGTCAGGAGTACGGTGTTCCTCTACTAATTGAGAATGTCCCTCCGCCTACTCCTTATCTTTTGATTACTGTTGAAGACTTTAACCTATTTTTCGAAGAGGAGCAGATAGACATGAGGATGGTTCTTGATGTTGCTCATGCAAATCTTCAATCGGAGGTCTTCGAGTTTCTGAGTATACACGGTGAAAAAATTGAGCACATACATATCAGTGATAACAGAGGGAAAAAAGATCAACACTTGCCAATTGGGGAAGGAGAAATAAACTGGCCAAAAGTAGTTGAGTCAATAAAGGCTACGGGCTTCGATAATTGGATAGTTATTGAATCATACAGAGATATTGACAAAAGTATGAATTACTTGAATGCTCTCATCTAGGTATGGGTATCTCTATCTCCATGAGATCTTCAGCAATAATCGTTCGCTTAAAAACAGATCTAGCTTCATTTAGTAAAGGCTCAGAATCAGGATACCGTGAACTAATGTGAGTGAGAGCCAGCTTTTTCACTCCCGCTTCCCTGGCCAACTCTGCAGCCTCTTTAACGGTAGTATGACCGTCCTCAATGGCTCTATCCCTTAACTCATCCATAAAGGTCGCCTCATGTATCAATAAGTCAGCTCTGTCGGAGAGGTTTCTAACATCGTTAGTCGGTCTAGTATCTCCGCTATAGACTATCTTCCTGCCTGGTCGAGAAGGATCTGTCACTTGGCTTGAATTTACAGTGCTCCCATTTATCTCAACACTTTCTCCATGCTGGAGTTTATGCCAAAGAGGCCCTTCAGGAACTCCCAATTCTCTAGCCTTCTCCGGGTAAAAACGACCAGGTCTGGGCTCCTCAATAAATCCATAACTCCACCCAGCAAGCCTGTGTTCAACTGGTACTGCAATGATTTTAAAACGGTCTTCCTCATGGATTTTACCTGATTCTTGTATTTCGTATATAATAACTGGAAAAGAAGGCCCCCCGAGGGTTTCTGAGAAGGATCTTATATAATCAACAAGCCCTACTGGACCAAATATCTCCAACTGTCTCTCTCTGCCAAGTAGACTCATAGTTTGGAGTAAGCCAGGTATCCCTAAGATATGATCACCATGTAGATGACTGATAAGAATAATCATATCCCGCCTGAAGCCAACACGTGCCTTTACCATCTGTCTTTGAGTACCCTCACCACAATCGAACATGACTAGATCTCTTCCAATCTTGATCACGGTTGAACTACTGCTCCGTTCAGCAGTCGGCATGCTCCCGCTTGTTCCTAAGAAGACGACCTTCATGGTAATTTTCACTCTAGTTTTTTCAAGAACCAATAAGTTTCTAACTATAATCTTCTAAAACAGGTTAGACTTCCTCAAATAATAGTTCCTTATCGGTTATCGTTAATGTGTAAGTCTGATTCGGGTAAGGTTTCAAGTTGAAGCTCTCAAGTTCCTCTCCTGTTAGGATTAATGTGAGTTTTCGCTGCTCATAAGTTCCAGACTGAGTCCCAGGCATCAAGCCCTGGAAGCTTTTGGTTACCTGTACCACCATCTGGTTTATCTCTTCTGGAACCTCAGGATTACTCATCATAACCATTGGGGGTTTCGTCCTAACTTCCACGAAGTCAATTTGGAAGGCTTCTCTATTCTCAGGATCTTTTACTGCTTTCACCGATTGTACTTTGAGTTTTATCTTGCTGCTTATCATCTTGTATATATGATCCCAATGATGCCTAGTGAAATAGGTATCGGTTATATCGATATGATATGTTTAGCAATTATTTCGGCAACTGTGACTTCGCTATAATCCGTTTGAATTGTATCGGATGCAATTATCTTCTCAGCACCCGCTTCTCTTAGTCTCTGCTCTGCCCCCTCCATCAAGAGCGCATGAGTACAAGCTGCGGCAACTTTAGTAGCCCCCTGATCTTTTAGACCTTTTATGGCTCTACTCATTGTTCCACCACTACTGATAATGTCATCGAAAACAACAGCTTTTCTTCCAATTATATCTAGATCGCGTACTTCCATTACAATCTCTCCTGTCTCTAGGTCTCGGATCTTTTCGAAGTAACCGAAACCCCCTCCGAGTATCTTGCTAGCGCTTTGAACCAATTCCTTTCGACCAATATCTGGGGAGATGCTGTAAGCTCCATCATAATTATTATCCTTGAGATAGTTGGCAATGGCTGGAATAGCATCAAGACAATGGACACACATATCATACTTTTCTGAAAGTTTTAGAGTATTCTCTTTGTTGTGAATATCAATTACTATAAGATCATCAATTCCAGAAGAGTCCATTAAACCCAGAACTATATCCAGTGAGAAAACCTCTCCCTCCCTAAAGCGTTTATCTTGCCTACTGTAGCTAAGATAGGGTACACACGCTATCAAGCTCTTAGCACCCATTGCCTTTGCAGTTTTAGCCATCATTAGAAGCTGCATTATTTTTCGATCAGGATCAGGTGCAGTAGTCTGGATAAGTAAAACATCATCACTCAGATCTTCAGATGTAAATCGAATATAACTTTCACCATCAGGAAAAATACGGTGTTTAACTGGGTGAGGGTTAATCTTAAGAATACTAGCAATCTTCCTTCCAAGTTTTTCAGAAGCTGGGCCGGGTATTAATATCATTATATTAAAAGGGAGTCTGTGAAATTAAAAAAACCCAACTATAAGTTAGCATAAAGGAATAACGCAAGAGCGGATAGAAACGCAGCAACCCAAGCACCTCTATTCCACTTCATTATTTTTGCACCGTCAAATACCCCGAAAGGTATTAGGTTGAATAGCGCCAAGCTGCTGTTAATTAATATTCCAACCCATGCGAGAGAAGCGATAAATGAATTTCGAGTGTAAAAAAGAATAAGGAGATATATCAAACCTAATCCAATATTGGTCAAGGGGCCCACAATACTGATCTTCCCATAATCATCTCCTCTCATGACTCCGCCTATCATCACTGCCCCAGGGGCGATTATTTTAATGGGAGAGATGAAGGATAAAAGAGTTAATAATAATCCCTGCTGATTTAATCGGAATTCTGCCCAATAACCGAGTCTTTGAGCCATGAATTTGTGTGCAAATTCATGTAGTATAAAAGCCAGCCCGTAAACCACGACAAATCCAAGCATCAGGAATGGCCTGCTCAGTAGTAACCCAAGCCTCGTAAACAAAGGAATAGCAATAATTATTGCTAAACCGATAGCAAGATCTCTTATCTCTTTCTCACTGAAACCGATCCTATTACTTCTTGGAGGGGTGTAGCTATAACCAGGGGCCCTGTAATCATTTTGACCAGTTGTGCTTCGGCTATATCTATAATACCCAGTGCAGTCATGGAGCTCAGGAAGCCTGTGCTCATCACAAAAATACCCCCCACAGTATTTACATCTGAAGGGCATATATGTTTCCTTACCGCACTTGTCACACTGGACCATATTCTTCGGAGAATAGCGCAGCGTACCCTATATATGATTTCATTAGGAAGAGTAAAAATATAAGATCAGGACACATCTTCAGATCAAATTGATTGTTGAATCGGTTATACTTGACTTTGGAGGTACCTTAGTAGAAGGTGGAATAGAGTGGGGTCATTATCATAAAACAGTTAAAAGTCTACTCGAGAGATTCAGAGAAGATGTCTCCATGGAGGAGATAAGGGAAAAATTAGGATTATCTTTAGATAAACTTCATGAGGTAAGAGCAACGGGGAAGGAGTTGACATTTGAGGAGATTTATGAGGACTTCCTGGATAGATTAGGAATAGCAGCTGAAGAAGAACTGCTGGTATTGCTTCATGATAATTTCAAGGAACAGTACAAATCAAAGTTCTTTGAATGTTCAGGGAAAGTTCTAGAGAAACTTAGTAAAAAATACAAAGTTGCTCTCCTAAGTAATACTATTAGTGACCAACCACACCTTCTACTTAATGATTCAGGCTTCGACAAATATTTCGATGTCATAGTCTGTAGTAGAGACATCGGTGTACGAAAACCAAACCCAGAGGCCTTCAAGATCATTCTTGATAAACTTGATACAACACCTGGAATTACAGTACATGTAGGAGACAGCGTCGAAGCTGATATGTACGGAGCACGAGAATCGGGGATTACTGGTATCTGGATTAGAACACCCGATCAACCATATTGGGATGGTTACTCAATTGTCAGTATCTGTGAACTCCCAGATTTCTTAAAAAGACTTGAAAATTCGAAACAATCTTAGCTTAATAACACGGATTATTGACCTATGTCCATAATCCAGTGGTTTCAAGCACTCAGCTTCAACTACAAACTGGGAATTGCGGTTTTTACCTTCACCGTCTCAGCGTACCTTATTCTTTTCCTATTGGGTCGGAAATGGAGAAGAGAATTTGAAGCAGAGGGTATAACCTACTGGGAATCTTCGAAAGAGCTTCGTATGGAGGAATTAATGACACCGACCTGGGAGCCTAAAAAGGTGGCTTTTCTGTATGGTGTGAGTTACTTCAGCAATGGCTTTGTGCGAACAACCTTTAGTCTCTGGGTGCCAATATTTCTACTAGAGGTAGTTGGTGTCACTACCCTAGAGGCAAGCTTGTTTGTAGGTCTAATGTACGTCTCGTGGAGTTGGAAGATGTTCATTGGGCTTGTAGCGGATATCTTTCCAATAAAGTGGCATGGAAAATACTATAAGCGCATGCCCTGGTTCGTGGTTACTGGTACACTTTATCTCTTAGGTATCATTATCATGATCCTAAGCGACTTTGAGACAGCCCCGGTATGGAAGGTCCTTTTCCCCGCTGTTGTGTCGATTATTACAGCAGGTGCATTCTATGATATGGCGGCTGACAGTTACACAATAGATGTGACTCCCCCTGAGTACCATGCGCGGATAATTGGGGGCGCGAGCACCTCAGGTCAGAGTCTTGGATCTGCCTTGGCAACTATTCTTCCAATTTGGTTACTGAACATAGGAGGATATAAGCTGGTCTTTACACTAGCTGGTCTGACAGGTTTAACCTCTTTCCTATTCCTGACAGCTAAGGAACCTGAGGTTCAGGAGGAGAGGTCCTTTAGCAAGAAAGCCGTAGCATTTACTTTCACTGAGGTGACTGTAATACTGGCGGCTCTATTGATGTTCACCCGTGCATTTACAGTTATGAAAATTACCGCTCCTCTTGGGGGTATGTTCAGTTTTACAATAAGAGAAGTAGTAGGAGCGGATGTCGGTCTGGTCTCAACATTAGGACTTGCTGCAACTCTTGCTGGTTTACCAGGGTCACTACTTGGAGGGAATACAGCTGATAGGTTCGGTCATAAGAAAACTTTCATAATTGCATCTCTAGTATTTGCCGGCGCGGGATTGCTATGGACTACACTCCAACCTGGTGCGGTAACTTGGTTTATCATTGTCGCGATGATATCTAGCTTTATGGAGAGATTTTGGACAGGCACTGTCTTCGCGTTGATGGCAGACGCCACCCCACTCGCACTAAGTAGCACAGTATACCAAATGTATATGAGTTTCAGCTGGATCGGAAACATCCCATCGAGCATCCTTATAGGTTACCTTCTAGAATTCAGTTTAAGGACAACAGCATTAGTCACAAGCTCACTCATCATTGTAACCCTGATACTTGGATACTTCCTGAAACCGTATGAAGCAGGAAAAGCTTCAAAGGTATAAACCTTGAAAAAAAATTAAAATACTATATTCCTGACAGCCCGGATGATCTTATCTGCGTCTGGAAGGACATGGCGCTCGAGACTTCTATTGAAGGGCAAGGGGATATTTGGATTTGCAACTCTGACGACAGGTGCCTCAAGGTTTTGAAAGCCCTTTTCTGCGGCAATAGCAGCTACCTCTGCGCTGAACCCACATCGCTCGTAATCCTCATCAACAACAACCAATCTTCCCGTCTTTGCTAGGCTGTTTAATATTCTCTCCTCATCCAGTGGAACGAGAGTACGGGGATCGATCACCTCGACACTGACCTCTCCTCGTAACTCATCCGCTGCCTTGATCGCCTCATGGACCATTTTACCAACAGCAACGACAGTCACATCATCTCCTTCTCTGAGCAAATTCGCTACCCCAAAGGGTATAGTGTACTCTTCCTCTGGTACTCTACCTTCAGTTCCGTATAGTAATCTATGCTCGAAGAAAACCACAGGATTAAGGTCCTCGATTGCCTGGAGCAGAAGTCCCTTGGCATCATAAGGTAAGCTTGGGACAATAATCTTCATTCCCGGCATATGAGCATACAATCCGTAGAGGGATTCACTGTGAGTCGCAGCGTTTCCGCCACCTGCACCATATATTGTTCTCAGAACCATGGGTATGTTGACACTGCCCCCGGTCATATAGGTGGTCTTGGCCATCTGATTTAGAATTTGATCCATGGCCACTAAACTGAAGTCAACAAGCATGAGTTCAACTATTGGCTTTAAACCCGCGATTGCAGCACCTACGCCTGCACCAATGAAGCTGGTCTCTGTTATGGGGGCATCTCTTACTCGTTCTGCACCGAAGTTCTCCTTTAAGCCCTTGGTAGCTGCCCTCCAATTGCTAGAAACGTTCTCACCGAAAATGATGATATCTTCGTCTCTTCTCATTGATTGGCGCTGAGCTTCATTGATGGCCTCGGCATATGTTATTGAACGATCGCTCATCTAGGAACCCTCCACGAAAATGTCTTTCCAAGCATCAAGGAGTTCTGGTTCAGGACTGCCGATTGCGTAGTCTATTGCTTTCTTAACTTCTTCAGCTTGTTTTTCACGTGTTTTCTCATCAACTTCCTTTGTTAGGATTCCTTCTTCAATCAAACTCTCCCTGTAAGAACGCACTGGATCAAATTTTGTTTCCTCATCAGGGCTTATCCTGTGAATCTTGAACTCCAGCAAGGTTGGTCCCCCTCCATCCCTTGCGCGTTGTATAGCTTCAGACGCTGCAGAATATACTTCTATTACATCCCATCCATCATGACTTGACCCGTGCATTCCGTAAGCAATGGCCCTATCACTCACATTCTCTATGCTAAGCTGAGGATAGTCTATCTCGTGCCCTAACATGGTCTGAACCTCAGGGCTGCTATTCTCGCAGACGAAAACTATCGGTAGATTCCAGCAGGCAGCCAGATTCAGTGTTTCCTGAACTCCTCCCTGATTGCTTGCTCCCTCACCGAAGAAACTCACTGAGACATTATCTGTCCCTTTTAACTGGTTAGCTAGAGCATATCCTGCGCACATGGGTACACTTCCACCAACTATACCGTTTGCTCCCAGTGCTCCGACCTCTGGTGCGAAGAGGTGGTATGGGCCGCCTTTTCCCTTATTATATCCGGTCTTCTTAGCCGCTATCTCGGCCATCATCTTACTAAGGTCCGAACCCTTAGCGATTAGATGACCAAGAGGTCTGTGAGTGCTCCCAATCTGATCATCGTTATTTAAATGAGCACAGACGCCAACTGCCACCGCCTCACCCCCCGTTGAAAAAGATACATGACCTATTCTTCCCTCCTGGATTAGCTGCCTGACACCGTTCTCAAAGGTCCTTATTCGGACCATTTCCCGGTACAAATCCAACTTTTTCTCGCTTGAAAGTTCCATAATCAGAGAAACACTAGAATGAAATAAAGGGTTAACCCTTATACTATACCGTAACTACTCAGCCAGTTGAATAACAAGATAACAAAAAGAGCCAAAACTATACCCGGATGTATTGTTGAACTCTGGTACCTAAGTATCCCTGCAGCTCTAACATATTTTAGTAGAAATCCCGTAAGTACTACGATAGTTATCAAACCGAAAGATACATTTGATATTATTTTAGCATTCTCTGGACCAAGGTAAACATTCACACCTGAGCAGATCAGCCCGGAGAAGCCTAGAAAACAGTGTATCATTATCCTGCTCTTTCCTTGCATCGGATTTATGCGGTTCAAAATGAAAAGTGTAGCTGCCAATATTATTGAAAGTAACGCGGCATAGCCTAGTAGTAGGCTAACTTTTGAACCTACCAGCATATATCCCAACTACTATTCACCGTCAGACTCATCAGGGGCGAAGCAGGCATATCCCCATCTTCTTTCATCCGCCAAAGCAGTCTTGACCTGGACCCTAATAGCATTAGTCATTATAGGAAATAGGATTGCGAAGGCAATTAGAGGACTAGATGCGTTCCAGATAAAATGTATTAATGCGGAAACAAGCACTCCTGGAATAAGATCACGGAGGTTAATGTATCCTTTCTTAACCTTTGCAAGGCCTAGTGATCTACCAGCGTTAGCTGTCCAAGCGATATGCATGAAAGCAGTTATACTCCTGATGAATATGGCCAATATAGCGGGATATTGATAATTTACGACCATCTGCTGTATGTACCAAAAGTTCTCAAGACCAGCAAAACCAGCACCAGCGGCTGCTCCATAGACCATGCCGTCAAGATGATCATTAAACTCGGAGTTTATTCTACGGTTATTGGCGATCAGAAAAACACCATAAGCCTTCAGAGGCTCCTCTATGAGGCCCGCACCAGGGATCCCGAAGATAGGTCTGGCTACAACCTGGTTAAGAATCCCGGCCGCTATGCCACATATTGCCCCCCATCCAAAAGTGTAGGCAATAAGTGCTACTGGCTCTCTCTCAAATCTATCATTACGAAACATCCAAACTAATAGATATAGTGGGGCGGCGTAACCTGCTAAGGTGTAACCTAAATAAGCTAGCCATTGCCCGCCGTAAGCAACGCCAAGACCTGTGAATAGAAATATTACGGCTCCGAACATGTAAGGATAGAGGGGGCTATGTGGCCTCTCAAGATAAATTGAACTATTGGGCGTGGTTAGTACTGGACTTGGATTGATCAGGCTCTTGAAGGCTTCCTTAATCATGGATCCGAGAGATGCGTCTATTGAGGGTTCTAGTTTTTCTAATTCATCCATCTTTTCCTCTAAGCTGATTCCACAACATGTACAATAGTGATCCTCTTCCTCGACTTGAGTTCCACAATTAGGACAAGTTTGTATAATGTTTTCCTCCAGATTATTCTTGTAAAAAGGATTTACAGTATCATTTAAAGTATGAGTATAGCGAGCATTACGGCAGGGGATAAACAAACTGTGGCTGTTGTGTCGGATAAGGTCGTGATAGCGGGTATAACAATATTATCCGGATTAAGCCCTCTCTTATAAGCTAGGTTGGCAGAGAAGATCGCAAAGACGGCTATAAACAAGAAGCTTAACAGGTTTGTTCCTAGAGCAGTTAATAAGAGAAATGCGAGAGAAATTCCATGGGTTCCTGGACCAGTAATAAAATAACCAGTTATAGCAAAGATTACATGCATAAACGCTGCCGGTACCTCCACTTCCATTATTCCTCGCAAAGTACCCTCAATATCTTCAATTGCGCTTTTTGTTACTCCTAATGCCATCCCGGTTGTAGTCTTCGATCCAATTATGCTACCAATATTTCCGAGAGAATTTGTAAGCGCAGGGTACATCGCCATTAAACCGGGGTGCCTAGCCAATATGTTCCCTAATCTAGAGAGAAGTAGACCATTTACACTACCAAATAGACTCGAGACTATCACAATAAAAGTACCCTCCCTCAACGTCTGCTGGAAGAAACGATCTACCCAACTACTTCTAATTAAATAAATAGACCCCCCTATTATCAGTATAAAAATTAGGACTAATATTCTAACCCAAATGCCCTGATACAAAACTAGTAAGACCGTGCCAACAAAAAATAATGTAACTATTATATCATTCAAGGAGGCAAGTATTGGATAAACGAGGATATCCGGATCAAGCCCACGGTTATAAGTTACAATAGCAATGTAGCTTGTTAGAGGAATACTTACTGAGACAGCGAGTACACAGGCGACGGCAGGCACGAGGATGAATATAAACCAATTTTGAAATGAGGTATTCCCGGAAATAAAGTTGAGAAAAAAAGAAACGACACCAAGAATAATGGCATCAAATACGGTTATCACCATTACGGACTTGACCAATGAATAGTAGTTCTCTGTATTCTCCCTCAACTGTGGTTTTACAAGACCTAGATGAAGCATTGTCGCAAGGTTTCCACTGAATATGCCACCAATTCCACCTCTAACGGTCAATACTGGAGGAAAGAGTGCAAGAATCCAGGGTGAAGCTTTAAACTCAGGAGTAAAAACAGCCATCAATCCTCCTGCGAATAAACTAATGATATTAAAGGAAAGAGCTAAGAAGGTTTGACCTGGGACAGTGTTAAAGAATTGGCTTAAACGCCCCTTCACGGCTAAGGTTGCCCCATGAAACATTACGCCCCATACTCATTCACGGTAACCCCAAAGGGTCCCGAACAATCTTAGCCTTCGTACATTTAAAGATATCACAGTATCGTTAGTAAGGCGCACTCAATGTTTTTTACTACATTAACATATATTCAATTGATCAATATGCAGACCATAGTTATCGTTGCGGGATTTGTTGTATTGTTGGCCCTCCTATTGTATTTCCTATATCAAGAAAGAGAACTGGAGGAAGAAATCGAACCTATGACAATAGAGAGAGCCGAACCAGAAGTAATCAAAGCAAAGGAGTGGGATGAAGAAGTCGAGGAAATGAGAAAAAAAGAGGAGCCAGAATCTGAAGAGGCACAAGAAATCGAAGAACCTCAACCAGTAGAACCCGTAGCAGAAGATATTGAGGAAGAACCGGTAGAGGATCTTGAAGAACTTGAAGGAATTGGACCAACATATCAGAGACTGCTTAGAGCCGTGGAAATAAATA
Source organism: Candidatus Bathyarchaeota archaeon (assembly GCA_014730055.1). The sequence goes on along the minus strand of WJIV01000108.1, from coordinate 254 downwards.
GCATATCTGCCCTAGCTAAAGAAGATCCAGAAGATCTTTTAGAAAAAATGAACGAGGTAAATGAAAGAGAGGAAATTACTAAAAGACCACCTAGAATTGAGAATGTAGAAGATTGGGTAGAAAAAGCAAAATCAAAAACTTCATAATTCCCATAACTCGCTAAGATTTCTTATTTACAAATTTTTGTAAAAAACTCTGCAAGATTCGGAATTAACCTATTTTTACAAAATATATTTGAAATTAATTCTTTACTT
>WJIV01000107.1 GCA_014730055.1 Candidatus Bathyarchaeota archaeon | reverse complement strand
TCCGAAAGGCTCACCAACTCCATCCCATAACCAGATTGTTTCAATTGAGCTAACATTCACATCTGAGACCCCCTCTCCAAGGCAGTGTAGGGTAATGTTTGCCCAGATATCATCATCAGTCACGGGGTTAACGGTATCTGGGGGTATGTTTATTAGAAGTGTCCCCTCTGACTCGTTCAACTTTTCAGTATACTGTAATCCGTGGTTAAATGTTTGATGAGTCACATACTCCATTAGGGCAGGGTCCCACTCTACTATGAAGTCTAAGCCAACAACAGACAATCCCCCAGTGATGTTTCTTACCCATAGCTCAAGGTTGAAGTTGTTGCATACTGTGATGTTTAAGGCTTCGTCGATGATTTCCCGGTTCTCAGCAGTTAGCATAGGTGGATCGAAGATAAGTAACTTATAGTCTTCTACCTCTCCATCCGGAGCATACTCACAGGGGTCTAATCCTTGCACTGTACTGAATCTGAAACGCGCAAAAGTAGTCTCATTATCTTCCTCTGGTACCTGTACTTCAAGGCTGTTTATTCCAGGAGATAAGGGTTCATCATTGAAGACCTTCTCATTATTTTCCCACCCCCAGTCTCCATTAAAATCTACCCATGCGTTCAGGTACCCAGAGGTGGATGCAGTTACGTTTACTTTCGCCGTTCCTCCCTTGATCAAAGGAGTAGTAAATATGACACCGTCCTCGTCATCTTGTCCATCATTATCGTCTCCGAGGGCGTCTGGATCTGGTTGACCAAAGAGAATATAGTTTGCACTTGTTGCGAGTGCTGCTAGCCAATTATATTCTTTTTTCCGTTTGTTTTCAGGTTTCTCGGTGACGTTTCCAGAATATTACAATGAGTGATAAATTCAATCAATTATGCAAATAAGAAAATATGTAGAAAATTATGCTAGGTTCGTCTTTTCTAACTGCTTCATCAGTATGAAGACAACTAGGGCTATCACAAGGAAATCAATTATCGCCGCCAGGAAGTGCCCAACAGCCAGTTGAACGGGGCCAATCACCCATACTGCTTCCTGCCATGTGCCCCTGGGAAGGAAAAATGTGATTATCGGCATAAGTATATCCGTTACAAGAGCACTGACGAGCCTTCCTGCTGCGCCGCCAATAATAAAGGCGATAGCTAGACCGATTATACCATACTTCCGTAGAAAAGCCGTAAACTCCTCCATGAATCCTTCTGCTTTCGCTGGCTCGGGGGCTGGTTTGGGCTTGGTGTTCTCCTGTATCTGCTTTAGAACCTCTAGCATCTCTCTCTGTGATTCTTCACTCATATTGATCATCTTTGGAAATCTTGCTCGAGGTATATAAACTTGAAATAAATTATTAAAGAAAAAAAGGGGTTAGTATTCTACCATTCTTGGTAGGGTTTTTGCCTGTTCAACCCAGCTCTTCACACTACTGAGATGGGGGGCACGGTTAACCAGGTTCTTCTCCTTGTTAACCTCTAGCATCTTGTTATAGAGGTTTTCAGGGTTTCTCTGGGCTAGCTCTGCGACGGTGTCCACTCCAGTCTCCTCAAGGAGGTCAGAGAACTGCTCACCGACCCCTTTAATTCTGAAGAGGTCAGCGAGGTTTACCCACTCAAGAATTAGCTTCTCGGATATCCCAGTTTTCTCCCCTACTTCCTGCCTTCCTTTTGCAGTTCGGCCATGTTCAAGAAGGTCTGCTGTGGTTTTTATTCCTATTCCGGTTAATTTCTTGGCATATGTGGGGCCAATTCCCTCGATTTCAACTATTCGTGACATAAGTAATATGATATTGATAGAGTTTTACTTATCAATTATTCTATAATTTCATCAGAATAACTGGGGTTATTTTATCAAGGATAATAATTTTCGATAAAAATCAAATCATTACTTCCTTTGCAGATATTTAACCATAGCTATATTTTGAAACATTTCTCTAAATCACTGAGGTCCTGTTCCAGATCTTTGAGAGTGGCGCCTGCTACTCCTATTCCTTTGCCGGGTTCCTGGTCGAGGGCTCCTATGCTGTCTAGCTCCCTCAGTAGCTGTTTTATTCGGGTGTAGGAGAGGGGTGTGAAGTTTCTGGCTCCGCATAGTATCTCGTAGTATTCATGTACAGCCTTCATAGGTACATAGGCGGATTTACCCGAGCGTAGCGCCTGTACGGCTGCCCGAAGAACCATTATGCTGTGAGCCCCAAGGTCCTTCAACTCCTCGGCGCTGATCCCCCACAGGAAGCTGGAGTGCACCTCCCTTACGTGCTCAAATGTAATCTCCTCAAACCTGTCCTCGTCTGCCTTTATCCCGGCTGATAGCAGCAGGTCCAGGGCATATCTACAGTCCCCAGGGTCCTCCTTCCTCCCCGAGGCCAGGTCAGCCACGTACTCGATAAGATTACGCGATACAGCTCCCGGTCTGAAGGCTTCCTTTGCCCGGGCCTCTAGTATATCTATGAGTTGGTCCCTGTCATAATGGGGGAGCCTTACGACCAGGTTGCCCAGGCTGCTCCTCTCAGAGGGATCAAGCAGCTCCAGGAAAGAGTGATCTTTAGCTATGAATACTACTCCAAGCACGTGGGCTGGCCCAGCCAGGTCCAGCTCATTGAGCCTGGTCATGTCGTAGACGACCCCAGCTCCTTGTTTTTCCGGGCTAGAGTTACGGATCAGGTGATCGACGTCGTCGAGGATTACGAGGAGGTACTTATTCGTCTCATGGAGGTGTTCCAGGAGCTTGCTGAGGTACTCCTCGGCAGGGTAGCCCCTGGCATCTCTTCCTATGGCCTTGGAGAGCAGCCTCCTATAGAGGTTTGCCCTTGTCCTGGCTTCCAGTTTGCAGTTTACGTGTATCACTGAGAGCTTGTTCTTCAATCGTCTCGCCTCCCTCTCGAGCAGTGTGCTGAAGTGGTGGGCGGTGCTTGTCTTACCTGATCCTGTCGGACCTATCAGCTGGATAACTTTCATGTGCTGGCTCTCTGGGTGGATGATTGCCTCCTTGAAGATGTTTCTTAGCTGCTTTAGCTGAGCTTTGCGGTGGATTAACTCATTGGGAATGTATCTTGGCTGGAGCTTTCTCTGGTTCTTGAAGACTGATCTTCCGGTGAACGGGTACTCCCGGGTCATTTTGATAGGTTGACCTTCTTTTATTCACCGTTTAAGCTTACGAAAGTATTTGGAAGGGGGAGACTTATGAAAATAGAATAAATTTCCTCAAACAGTTTCAGAAGAGGTACTTAACTTTGCAAGGTAGTTTTACTCTTTAAATCAATAAATTGCCCAGCCTTTATTTCTACTTAAATAGGATTTCAGTATTCCTGCAAAATACCTTAAGTAATCATGGTTTTTAGGGGTTCCCGAGGAACCTGTTTTTGTAGCTCTTAGATGAATTGAGGTGTTTTTAGGGGTTATCTCTGACACTT
>WJIV01000106.1 GCA_014730055.1 Candidatus Bathyarchaeota archaeon | reverse complement strand
GAAAGAGATAGAGTCCATACAAGAACTATTAGAGTTAGAAAACCAGAGAAAAGAGATCCGTACTAGGAATGAAAAAACATCGTTAATGGTGGATGAAGCAAATAGACAACTTGGAGAAGCGAGAATTGCTAGCAAGAGAATAAAGGAATTAGGGTCCGAAATACAGTTATATAGATTAGCAGAAAAAGCCCGGGAAAAATTCCAAGAAATAGAGAGAAATGGTCAGCAATATAATAAAATCCAAGATGAAATAAAGCAACTAGAAGAAGAAAATAACATTATTCAGGATAGGTTGAACTCTCTCGAGGATTCTGAGGAAAAAATTAGTAATCTTGAGAAAGAAAATGAACGTCTTCAAGATGAAAGGAGAAAACTCCAGACCAGAAAAAACGCTGGCTTATTAATGATTGGATTTGGAGGTATGGCCATAATTATAGCCATAATACAACGGATACTAATTATTCCGGTCATAGGAGTGCTTCTTCTGGCTGGTGGATCTTACTTATTTACACGTAGCAGCGTCGAAACTATCGAAGGAAAAATTCATGATTTAATAGAACAGAGGGAAAACCTACTTGGGGATATATCTCGAATAAGAGAATATAAAACACAATTAGATGATATTCAGAAAGAGATTGAGACAAGTAATCGAAAACGCATAGAGCTCAGAGAAAACTTAGAGGACTACTTAGAAGATCTACCCGAGAAGCCAAGAGATTACACCTCTTTGATAAAAATCGAAAACCTTGAGAGATCCCTCAACGATTGTAGAGAAAAAATTCAAACAGATCTACAAACTCTATCCAAACTTGATGCCCAAAAAAATACTCTAAACGAAACCGCGGAAAAATTAGAGGAAAGAGAGAGAAAGCTAGAAGAGCAAGAAGCAAAGTTGAAGAATCAAATAGAAAAACAAAACGAGATACACGAAAAATTACTTGAAAAAGAACAAGAGACAGGAATATCCCTAGATGATGAAAAAGCCATCCGAGAAAAACATGAAGAAATCCAGAAGAATTTAACCAAACTACTTACTCGAAGAGAATCCGCATTAGAAACCGTAGAGAGAAAACCAGTTTATGAAGAGAACTTGGAGAGAACCTTGAATCAATTACAAGAACATGAAAAAATAGTTCAGGAAAACGGGAAAAAAATAACTCGATTGGAAAAAAAGAACTCCATAACTATAGAAGATGAGCCCAGGACAAGGAAGCAGTATGAGGCAGCTCTTAAGACTACAAGCCGTCTTGAAACCGAAGAGAGTGAAAGAGAAAGCGATATCATGGAATCAAGAGAGTTATTGAACTCAACAAGAGAGCTTAAAGAGCTATTCCCAACGCTTCAGGAGGATAACTCCCGTGAGGAGTTCAGACTAGAATCCATGAGAAGAGCTATGGTTCTTCTGGACACCACGAGAGACAGCATAATGTCAGGAGTGAAGCAGAACGTTGAGAAACATATGATGCATTTCCTTCCTGTACTCACCGACCATCATTACAATATGGCGCGTATAGATGACACTGACTACAGGATAGAGATTTATGATCGGGAAGCAAAGCAATGGAAGGCTAAAGGCGTATTCAGCGGAGCCACTCAAGACCAGTTCAGTCTTGCTCTGAGAATTGCCTTCGCGATAAGCACTATTCCCAGTTCGAGAGGGGCCAGACCCGGTTTTATCTTCCTTGACGAACCTCTAAGTGGCTTCGATAATAGGCGGAGAGAGGGCTTTATGAAACTCCTCCAAGAGGAACTTAGCCAGTACTTTGTTCAGATAATCGTCATAAGCCACCTTGAATCTCTGCGTGAAGAGTTCGAGTATAGACTGGAGATGGATTCAGGAAGAATAGTAAGTTAAGTGCAGCGGCAGTTCCCTCGCTGTTCACAGGTTTACACGGCGCAGGGTCGCATTGCCCTCCTCCGCCCCGTATCCCACGAGCGCCAAACGTTAGAGCTTAGGTTGCTCCCTCCCGGGCCTAGCCGGTTCACCCATTTAATGCCCAGTCGCGCTCCTACGAGCGCCCACGGTACAACCGCCGGCCCCGAGGGGCAGGACATCGACAGAGAGCGTTGCGTCTTACGCCGCGTGCCCCCGATCCCGTTGAAGGTTACTGACCCCTCCGTATAGCCCCTTTGAGGTCTGAGTAAGGGCTAGCTACTCGGTCCTACCTACCGCTGCATCATATCCTAACAGAGCCGCTCTAAAAACGTTATGCGTTACTTAGGGACATCATTTTTAATTTAATTCATAGGTTGCAGTTCAAAATACTTATTACGAATTCTATCACTTTCATGTTTAGATAAAATTGAGTTGTACTTTCAGAGGTGTAAAAATCCAATCGGATAAACTTTTCCTATAAAAAAATAATTTATATTGGTACAAAGCCGAACTGCGAAAGACTGAGCCCAATATTCATCAATATCAAGGCAATGAATCCATATGTAGCTGCTTTTTGGAGTATATCCCCGTTGTTAAATCTCTGGGTGAAAGTCCTCCACATTTGGCCTCCATCTAGAGGTCCTATGGGTAACATGTTCATCATGGCTAAGTTTACCGCTATGAAGTAAACCCATTGAAGGAATATGGCTATTTGAATGGGCATTGAATTACCGAAAGCTATGAAAAATGGTATCGTTAGGATACCGGTAATTAGGTTAATAATACTCCCAATTGCAAAAATCCTCATCTTAGTCATAATACTAGCTTCTTCCATTGCCTCTTCATCTGGTTCAACCGCCCCACCAAAAGTCACTACAGCTATCATAAGAGCTGAATTCTTGACCGGGATATTTTCAATCACACACATTATACCATGACCTAACTCATGAGTTAGGATTATAATACCCGCTGCAAGCAGGAACCACGGTAAGCTATTGACACTTATAGTTACCCCTGGAATCAGGGGCTGAACTGGAGAGGCTTGATCTGGAACAAAGATAAAGTTCCACAGGTTCCTTGTTAGGATGTAGCTTATGAATAGAACTTGACCTACACTGGCTGCTATCCCAACATTTCCTAGTATCTTCCAGAATCTTGGGCTGAGATTTGCCAGTTTTTTGATCAAGTCGTTTAGCTTGGTTGACTTGTAAAGTGCATAGTAGGGCGCTATATCCCAACCTTTCTCATCAAGATTGAACCTTTTCGCTAATAGATAGAATATGAACCAGGCTGCAATTATTATCCCTAGTGTGTATGATTCAGTTGAGACCATGCAAACTATGGAATGAACCTTAACATATAAGGGGACCGTTTCTATTTTAAAGAGGGGATATGAATCGAGGTTAGGTATTCCGAGAAGCACTGGGAGCTATTCAAGTCTTTAAGAGACGAAGCCAGAAAGATGATGAAGCCTCTCATAAGATCTCACTTACAGACTTGGGCTTACGGGAGTATAGCCAGAGGCGATATAAGCCCTGGAAGTGACATCGACATATTCATACCAAACCCCCCCTCTGCAACAATAATTCAAGCTCTACTTGAGAGAGCCAACATCCGGATTAATAGCAGATTAATAGTTCAGGCAACACCCGGGTATGCAGCAAAGGCCTACCTAAACTTGGATAAGAAGAAAGGTTATAGCTTTCCACTTGTTGAGCTAAGACAAAATGAGATAGATTTCTACAAGTTCGCTGGCCCAGTTACACATGAACACATAGAAAAAGGTGTTAGGGTACCCGGTGTAAATAAAGATCTTATACTTATTGAACCAATTCCTCAAGGACACCTTGAATCATCAATAGAGGGGAAGGAGGGAATAGTGGCTAAAAAACTAGGCGTTGATGTAAGGATTGTACTAGAACGTGTTCGAACCCTGGAGCGAAGGGAGAAAGTAGGACATACCGGCGTCTTTGTAAAGAGGGAACTTGCCCCTCATGAGGACATTTCATCTGTTTTCAGAGAACTGACTAGAAGTAAACCTGCTATTCGAAGAAGGTTAAGAAAATAAAAAAAATGGTTAACTAAGGTCTCTGAAGGATTTTACCTCTATACCTCTTGGTATACGTACTCCTTCAGCAACCCGCTCACCTATTATGGTGTTAATGTTTTTGTCTTTGGCGGTGTCGATAAGTCTTCCTGTGACTATACCATCGAAAACGACTGTCTTGACGTCTGGTTCGTCCTGCAGATTCTGAACTAGCTCGCTTACGGGTATCCGATTACTCTTTGAGCCATCCTTTTTCATCAGGACAGCTTCCAGTGTTCCACGGAGTTCCTTTGCGAGGTCATTAATTTCTCCTTCCTGGGTCAGTTGCTCTATGGGTATCTTTTCATCAAGGGCATCCATGACCTCGTTTGGAGAGAGTTCCTCTACTTCTTTACCTCTGGGAGCTCTGGCAACGTAGTCAGGTTTCGCAACTTGAAGCATCTCCTGCAGTATAAGGTCCCCACCTCTGTCTCCGTCTAAGAAAGCTGTAACCTCCTTCTTATTCGTGAGGTTCCTAATTGTATTTGGGACCTTTACCCCCTCAAGTGCTATAACGCCCGAGACGCCGCTTTTTATGAGGTTGTTGACATCAGCTCTGCCTTCAACCACGATAATCTCGTCACTCTTGGAAATATCTGGGGTCGCGGTCAGTCTCTCACGTCCATAATGGACTGCCTTAATTTTTTTGTCCTCTCTCTCAACTTCTGATAGAAGTTTCTCGATCTCCTGACTGTCCTGGACTACCCAGTCTCTCATGAGTTCTTTTGCCCTGCTGACTATCTGTTGCCGTTTCTCGCTTCTTACATCTGTTATCTGCTGTATCTGAATATTGGCGTCACAGGGGCCAACTCTGTCAACGGTCTCCATTGCGGCTGCTATTATAGCAGTCTCAGCCCTATCGAGGCTGCTGGGTGCTGTGATTACTCCGTGAGTCCTATCCTTGGCTGAGTGTAGTTCTATGTCTATTCGTCCAATTTTCCCGGATTTCTGGAGTTCTCTAAGCTCAAATTCCTTGGGGAAAAGCCCCTCGGTCTGCCCAAAGATAGCCCCGATGACATCGTGTTTCTCGACTACGCCATCTATGTTGTATTTCGCACGGATGACGTATTTCGCGCCTGCAAATTTCTCAGTATCTTTCAATTGTGATCATCTCTGTATGCTATTATTGTCACCCTTACCGCAGGGGCTCCCTATCCTCTGGGAACTGCCCCGGGGTGATATAGAATCAGACCCGTGTGCCTATGCAGTGTTCGAAGTTGCAGGGAAGACCTTTCGGTTGTCACCCCTGCGTGTGAGAGTGATCATTTAAGCGTGTTGACGCTCAATATTTCCTCTGCTTCTAATGAATAAAAAGGTTCTTGAATTGGTTAGACTTAAGAGGAGCTTCATACGTTTTATTGAGAGGTTTAAAATTGGTCAAGGTCGGGATCAATGGATTCGGCCGCATGGGTAGGCTAGCCCTGAGGGCGGCTGTTGAGATGAATTCTCCTTTGGAGTTTTCAGCGATTAATCGTGGGACACCTGAGATGGTAGCCCATCTTCTAAAGTATGACAGTGTACACGGAAAAGCACCCTTTGAAGTTGCTGTAGAAGGTGATCAGATAATAGTAGATGGCAACCCCATAAAGGTGCTCTATGAGTCTGATCCGGAAAAACTGCCCTGGAGGGAACTGGGAGTTGATCTGGTTCTGGAGTGCAGTGGATTATTCAATGATAGAGATGGTGCGACCAAGCATATACATGCAGGCGCTGAAAAGGTGTTAATCTCTGCCCCTGCCAAGAAACCAGATGTAACGGTGGTTCTGGGTGTAAATGAAGAGGATTATGATAAGGACAAGCATCACATTGTCTCCAATGCGTCATGCACAACAAACTGTGCTGCTCCAGTAACAAAGGTACTGAACGATGAATTCGGTATAGCGAATGGATTCATAAGCACGATACACGCCT
>WJIV01000105.1 GCA_014730055.1 Candidatus Bathyarchaeota archaeon | reverse complement strand
CACCAATATAGATAAGATAGAGTTTAACCTCGGATACTCTGATTCAAATTAAAACCATATTTGCAAGGAGGTCGGAAATAAAAATTGATTATAGCCAAAGTTGTTAACAACCGTTTCTTCATCAGTATTAGTTGGATTTAGTCGTATTGATGACAACCTACATGCAAATACAAGCGAATAAGTACAAATGGAAACTATACAGCTATATGTTAGATAATTCTTCCCCGGTATTATAAAGGAAAGGCAGGGGTTTCCCGGCCCCTTTACCTACCTGAATCATTGGAGTAGTTTAATCTATTACAACTTATATTGGACCCGCTGTCTTTGTATTAGAATGAGCCAGTTTTCGGTAATATATGAGACCCCAAAAATTAGGTGCATTATCTCGAATGGAAACTGGAATCTGAAAGAAGCAAAAGATTACAGCTTATACACCTACAAGTACATCTCATCCCCGAGTGATATTTATATAGACTATCTTGACAGAACTAGCTCCCCGTATATCCTCATTAATAAAAACGAGATTACTATTTTCCCTGGGATAATGGGAACAGCCCCAATTTACTATAAGAGAGTAGACGGGAAGCTTCTAGTATCTGATACCTTACCCGCATTGTGGGATGACGAAGGAATAGACACGGAGGCTCTCCTGGATATCCTGACTTACAAGGTCACCCTAGGGAAGTCGACGTTGATCAAGAATATAAACCACCTCCAGGCCGGACATAGGATCATCTCCGATGGCAATTCCTACAGGGTAATTTATGATACGCCAATCGTCCACCCCGAAGAGAAACAATATAATAAGCAGGCTCTAATGGACGAGTTTCACAGGATCTCATATGACCTCTTTACGGAGATCAAGGAACAAGCCGAGGGCAGCACCATACTACACTTCCTGAGTGGGGGCTGTGACTCACGTTACATAGCCGCTATGTACAAAGTAATGGGGTTAGATGATGTTACCTGCGTAAGCTATGGGAGGGGAAGCGACCACCGGATCAGTAGGGCCGTAGCGAAAAAGCTGGGATATAACTGGTTATATGTAGACTACTCATATGAAGATCAGATCAAACATTATGAATCAGAGAAATTCAAGAAACTACTAGAGACCTCACATGGATACTACGCTATACCCTACTTTCAAGAATACCTAGCTCTCCTAAAACTAGGGGATAAATTTCCACCTGAAAACACATTAATCTCAACCGGGATGGGCGCTGGAGCAAGAACTTTCCTCAGGCAGGAATTGGCTAAAGGGATCTACTTTACCAGGGATTTTGATGAGCTACTTCAAAGAGCTATAGATGAACAGAGAACAGTAAATACAGCAAAAGTGCCGGAAAGTTCCCACCGTAGGATAAGAGATGAGTTGATTAAATTTCATACAAGATTTCCCACGCTCGATGCGTACGAGTTAAACCATGCGTTGAACTGCATGGAGAGACACACCAAGTTTCAGAGTAACACGCTAAGAAACATAGAGCACTTTGGTTATAGGTGGATATTCCCATTCTACGATAAACGTATCATAGATTTCTGGTCGAAGGTGCCGAAAATTTACAAGCCAAAAAAGAGCTTTCTAAGAAACTTCTGCTACGTGCACCTATTCAAACCATTGGGAATCAATTTCTCAGCTGACGGGGGCAAGACCTCCATACTCTCAAGGCATGGCTTTTACGAGAATATCCTCTACCTCCTCTACAAGCAGATATACTACAGGCTAACAGGCATCTACAAGAACTATATTAAACGAGACAGGAGGATCCCGAACGAACTCGACTTCGATATAGCCTTCAAGTACATTGACGAGGGGATCACCCACCCCGAGCTCAACAACCTGATCAAGAAGATAAGAAGGAAATACGGCATAGACGAATGGAGAAGAGACCCCAACTACTATCTCACCAACGTCGTTGCAAAGCTTGTAATCCGTGAAGTAGCTAAAAAGCAGGGAACTAGTAACCCAGAAAAACTACTAAACGAATTAATGAAAAATTAAATACCCAAATAACAAGGATAAACCTCTATGCGGGTCTTCATAGTCATAGGTACCAGGCCACAGATAATAAAGTCAGCCCCCCTACTAAAGACCAAGGGCCCGGAATACGAGCTAATACACACCGGACAGCATTACGACCACAACATGAACAAGATGTTCTTCGAGGAATTCCAACTAAAGGAACCAATCATCAACCTAGGCGTTGGCTCAGACCTCCAAGGAGCCCAGACAGGCAGGATCCTCATAAGACTCGAACGAGCCCTCATAGAATATGACCCAGACATTGTTCTTGTTCCAGGTGATACCAACTCCACCCTCGCGGGAGCCCTATGCGCCAAGAAGCTAAACATACCGGTAGCCCACCTCGAAGCCGGCACCAGGAGCTATGACCCCTCAATGCCCGAGGAGATAAACCGGCGTCTAACGGATCATTGCTCGGACATACTATTCACGGTCTCAGAGAGTTGTAGCGAGAACCTGATCAGGGAGGGAATACCAGAGGAGAGCATATTCTTTGTTGGTGATACAATGCTTGACCTCCTGCTCTCAATGATGAAAGAGGTTGAGACATCTAAGATAACAGAACAGTTAGACCTTGAACCGAAGAAATTTGTACTATTAACTCTCCACAGGCAAGAAAATGTAGATGATCCAACACGACTAGGTGAGATCATTCAATCCATACAAAAGATAGAGGAGAAGGTAATTTTCCCGTTACACCCCAGGACAAGGAGAAACCTGAAGAAAAATAACCTCCTACACCAACTGGAAAAATCGGAGAACACCATCATCATGAAGCCCCTGAATTATATCGACACCAAGCGCCTCATTCAAGATGCCCATACAGTGATAACAGACTCAGGGGGAATCCAAAAGGAGGCATTCTGGCTGAAAACCCCCTGCCTAACCATCCGTCGAACGAGCGAGTGGACTGAGACATTAAAGAGAGGAGCCAACAAACTAATCGGGGATAATGTTAAAGAAATCAAGAAACACCTGGAGAAAATACCTCACGATCCCGACCCAGACTTATTCGAGGGATACCCCTATGGAAGAGGAGATTCAGCTGAGAAGATATCCAGAGCTTTATCCGTGATATAGAATATGGATGACAATGACAAACCCAGGTTAGGGATAATGTACATCACCCTTGACCCCTGGAGATATCCACGTGTGATGAAGCT